>JBOGZB010000193.1:0-21349 GCA_050697175.1 Solirubrobacterales bacterium
GGATCGCGCCGAGGCCGGCCCAGAAGGTCTCCGCCGGGCCGGCGGCGCGTTGAGGGACGTAGTGGTGAAGGAGGTTCCGAAAGCCCGACACCGCCCCTGGGGCGCCCGGCTGGTCGTCGTAGGAGCCGAACACCCCCTGAAGCGACGGGTCGCGCTCGAAGGTCGCGCGGACCCGGCCGAGCGCGTCGGGGTGGACGACGATGTCGGCGTCCACGAAGACCAGGATGTCGGCGTCGCACCGCTTGGCCCCCGCGTTTCGGGCGGCCGCCGGACCCGAGTCGGGGGGGTCGGTGATCACCAGCACCTCGTCGGGCGGATCCGAGCTTCGCTCGATCGCCTCGAGGCACCGCGACAGGGTCGGAGGCCGGTTCGTGGCCGGGACGATCACGCCGATCCTCGAGGCGCCGGGGCGTGCCATTGCGAGCCAACCATAGCCATCGCGCGCGGCCGGCCCCTGGCGGCGAGCCCACGGCTGTGAGCGCTGCGCCGCCTCTGATCTCGGTGGTCGTCCCGACCGTCGGGCGGGTCCGCTCCCTGGGGCGCTGCCTCACGGCCCTCGAGCACGCCGACTACGAGCCCGGCCGCTTCGAGGTGGTCGTGGCCAACGATCGCGGCCTCGAGGAGGTCGAGTCCATGGTCGCCTCGTTCGCCGACCGCCTGCGGGCGTCGACGGCGAGGCCGGCGCGCTCGGGCCCCTCGGCGGCGCGTAACGCCGGGGCGGCGGCGGCCCTCGGCGAGTACGTCGCCTTCACCGACGACGACTGCGAGCCCGAGCCCCGGTGGCTGGCCGAGCTGGAGCGCTCGCTGGTCGCGAATTCCGGCGCCGCGTCCGGAGGAGCGGTTCGAAACGGCGCAACCGAGAACCTCGGGGCGGTCGCCACCCAGGCGGTCGTCGACGCGCTCCACTCGGGTTTCAATCGCGACCTCGACGCGCCCCGCTTCTTCGCCTCCAGCAATGTTGCCTTCCCATCACGGGCATTCCGATCGCTGGGCGGGTTCGACGAGGACGAGCGATATGCAGAGGACCGGGACCTCTGCGAGCGCTGGATCGCCGCCGGCAATCGCTTCGTCTCGGCGCCCGAAGCGGTCGTCGTCCACATGCGGACCCTCGACCTGCGCGAGTTCATGGGCCAGCACTACGGGTACGGGCGCGGCGCGTTCGCGTTCAACGGTGTGCAGTCGTCCGAGCGGCGAGGTGGGGACCGCATCGCCGTCCTGGGGGGGCTGGCGCACGAGTCGCTCAACCACCACGAAGGTCACAGCCGACCGGCCCTTGCGGCCTACCTGCTCCTCTCTCAGCTCGCAACGGGGGCGGGGTTCGTCCGCGAGGCGGTCGCCCGGTCGATCGCGCGGGCCCGCAGCTAGGATCCGCCGCGAAGCCATGACTGGGAGCTCGGGAGGCGCGGCGCAGGCGGGGGAGAAGCGGCGCCCCATCGGTCGCGATGCCAAGATCGTCGTCGTGATGCCCGCGCTGAACGCGGCGGGGACGCTGGCCGAGACCGTCTCGGGCATCCCCTCCGAGTGGGTGGACGAGATGATCCTGGTGGACGACAAGTCCTCCGACGCCACGGTCGAGCTGGCCCGCGCCCTGTCGGTTCGGGTGGTCTGGCACCCGCACACGGTCGGCTATGGCGGCAACCAGAAGGCCTGCTACCTCGAGGCCCTGCAGCGCGGCGCCGACGCGGTGGTGATGCTCCACCCTGACGGGCAGTACGAGCCGGAGATCATCCCCAAGATGCTGACCCCGATCCTGGAGGGAAGGGCGGACATGGTGCTCGGGTCGCGGTTCGCCGAGCCGGGGGCCGCACGGGCCAGCGGGATGCCGCTCTACAAGTACGTCGCCAACCGCGCCCTCACCTCGATCGAGAACGTGGTCCTCGGCGCCTCCTTCACCGAGCTCCACACCGGATATCGCGCCTACTCGCGGAAGCTCCTGCTCACCGTCCCGTTCCTTCGCAACTCGATCGATTTCAGCTTCGACTCCGAGATGCTGATGCAGGCGTCGCAGTTCGGGTTTCGGATCGTCGAGGTGTCGGCGCGGACCCGCTACTTCGAGGGCGCCTCGTCGGTCGGGCCGTGGACCTCGACCGTTTACGGGGTCAAGACGCTGTGGGCCGCGTTCCGCCTGCTTCTGCATCGAAGCCACCTGCTGCCGTCGCGCAAGTACTCACGGTAGGCGCCGCGCGGCGAGCGCCCGCCGGGCGAGGCTCGCGTAGTCGCGCAGATCGCTCGACCGCGGAACCAGGGCCTCGGCGACCGGCGTGCCCGTCGAGCGGAAGAACAGCACCGCCGCGAGCACGGACGCGACCACGTAGGTGCAGCACGAGACGATCGCCGCGCCCGTCGAGCCGTGGTCGGGGATCACGATCAGGAACGCGACGAAGGCGAGCGGAAAGCTGACCAGCCCCACGACCAGCGCCTGATTCGCCGCCCCGCGGCCGGTGAACGCCGCGACCATCACCCTGCCGACCCCGAGCAGCGCGACGCCCGGGATCAGGATCAGCCCGAGGGTCAGGATGCGGCCGAACCCAGGGCCCCAGACGAGTGGCGCGATCGCGAGCAGGGGTATCACCGCCACGCTCGCCGCCGCGGAGACGATCACCGAGTGGCGCACCGCCGACGCCTGCGAGGTGGCCCATCCCTCGGTGTCGGCTCCGGGCCGCCCGCTCGCGGCACCCGCGGCTCGGGGCAGGACCACCGATGCGAGCGGTTGGGAGACGAGCCAGACCAGCGAGGTGATTGACACCGTGACCGCGTAGACGCCGGTGTCCGCGGTCCCGTAGTAGGCGCTGAGGATGAACAGGTCGGGTCGCAGGTTGACGAGCTGGAAGAGGTCGTTGACCCAGGCCCGCAGCCCGAAGCCGCCGGCCGCGCGCAGGCGGAGCTCGGGCCCGGTGCTCGCGTCGGGGCTTCGCGAGTACCGGATCGCCCAGGCGACCGTGATCAGCCCTCCGACGACCCATCCCGCCGCGAATCCGATCACCGCGCCGCTTCGCCCCGCTATCGACCCGAGGATCGGGCAGATCACGAGCACGGACACCGGACCCGCGCCGGTCAGGAATACGTAACGCTCGAACAGCTCTCGCGCCAGCGGGACGGCAGGCAGGATCCACCAGGCGAGAGCGAACGGAAGGGCCGCCATCAGCGCCGCCGCCATCGGCAGCGAGAACTCGCTCAGCGCGCTGTCTTTCAAGAGCGCGTAGGCGCCCATCCCCACGACGGCCCCCAAGAGGCCAAGCCACACCGACCCGACGAGGGCCCCTCGAATCGCGCTGCGAGGCGACCACAGCCCGGCGCCGACCCGGTGGGCGATGCTGGTCCGAAGGCCGGCCCCCGCGATCAGGGTGGCCAGGAAGATGAACTGGGTGGCGAGCGCGATCAGCCCGGCGCCGCTCGCCCCCTCGATCCGCGAGATCGCGATGCTGTTGAGCCCCAGGGCCCCAGCCGAGATGATCAACGCCAGCGAAGCCAGCGCGGCGCCCGAGCCGAGGTCGCGGTCCAGTCCGGGAGCGGCGCGGTGCTCCGGCTGACTGCCGTCGGGGGCCGGCATCCGCGACAGGCTATAGGCGCTCACGCGGATCCACGCGCCCCGAGCGCTAGCCGCGATACTGCCCGCGATGTCGACGGCCGATTATTCGGCGGCCTGCGGTTGGTGCGGCGCGGCGCTTCGAGCCCGAGCCGATCGCAGGTGGACGCGGGTGCGATGCGATCGCTGCGGGGTCGAGACGACCTGGCCGATCCCGAGCGACGCCGACCTGGATCGCGCTTACGGCGACTGGTACCGGCCGAGCAGCGGCCGGTTCTCCGGGCTCGGTGACCATGTGCTCCGCCGTCTGCGCGGCCGGCTCGCCGCGCGCCTCGACCAGATCGCGCCGCCAGGGCCGGTTCTCGACGTCGGCGCGGGCGACGGGGCGCTGCTGGACGCCCTCGCCGCCCACGGCCGCGAGGCGGTCGGGTTGGAGCGCCGGTCGACTCGCCCCGACGTGCGCGCCGCCGAGCTTGCCGAGATCAGCGAACGCTGGGCGGCGATCGTCTTCTGGCACTCGCTAGAGCACCTCCGCGGCCCCGGGCAGGCCCTCGACCGAGCCACCGGGCTCTTGGAGCCGGGGGGCGTCATCGTGATCGCGATGCCCAACCCGGCCAGCATCCAGGCGCGGCTGTTCGGCGATCGGTGGCTGGCGCTCGACCTGCCTCGCCACCTGACCCACGTTCCGGCCGCGGCGCTCCTGGCCAGGCTCCGGTCGGCGGGGATGAACCCGCAGCGGGTCAGCTACCTGCGCGGGGGGCAGGTCGTGTTCGGCTGGCTTCACGGGATCATCGGATCTCTTCCGGGGCGGCCAGACCTCTACGACGCGATTCGCCGGCCTGACGCGCGGCAGGCGCCGATCTCGTCGGGGCGGCGAGCGCTCACCCTGATGGCCGGTGCGCTCGCGCTGCCGCTCGCGATCGTCGCAGCGCTGCTCGAGGCCTGGTCGGGGCGCGGGGGGACGGTCTACGTCGAGGTCCGGCGCACGTAGGGCCGCCGCCGCGACCTCACGTTGAGCCGCGCTCGGTCCGGGCCTTTAGGCGACCACGACGGTGCCCATGCGGCCGAGCGCGAATCCCGCGGCGACTCGGGGGTCATGAACGATCCGCTTCCACGTCCGCCAGAGCTCTCGGGTCCAGGGGATGTCGTCAAAGACCATCACTCCCTGTGGCGCCATGTGAGGGACGATGCCCTCGAAGTACCCGATCGTGGCCTCCTCGGTGTGCTCGGCGTCGACAAGCGCGTAGTCGACCGGCGCCAGGCGCTCGAGGACGCCGGGAAGCGAGTCGGAGATCGGGCCGACGGCGAACTCCACCCCCTCGAGGCCCAGCGACGAGATGCCCTCCTCCGCGATCGCCGCCCACTCGGGAGAGCCGTCGAGCGTGATCAGCCTGCCACCCCCGTTCATCTTCAGGGCCGCAGCCTCGTACCCGGTGGAGATCCCGATCCCGGTGCCGAGCTCGAGGCACGACTGCGGTCGCAGCTCCCTGACCAACCGCATCAGGAACAGTCCCCAAACGGCCGGGATCGAGGCCACGGTGGACGCTTGGGCGACGGCGGTGGGCAGGGTCTCCTCGAAGGGACGGGCACTTCCCTCTCGCGACTGGAGCTCGCGCTTTCGCGCCTCGATCCGCTCGGCCCATCGCTGCTCGTCGGGAGGGATGCGGTCGAAGGCGATCGTGCGCGCGGTTCGCGCCAGCGCCTGGAATGTGGCATCTCGGCGCGGCGCCAAGCGTGCAAGCGATGCCGCCATCCCCAGGCGAACGCCCGCCGATGAATGAAGCACCCCTGCCGTGGCGCTTCGGGCGCGCACCGATGCCGAGCCGCGCGCCCTCGTCAGGACGCTCGAGCGGTGATCGGGGTCGCCGTCTGTGTGGTCGTTATCCGCGGGCCTCATTGGCGCAGCATGGGTGCCGTCGCCTTGCCGCCGACGACGATAATGCCCATGCGGCGAAGCCGCACCGACGTCGCGACCCGCTCGCGTCCTGAGATCTCCGCCCACGCCCTGCGCATTCCGGGCGTCCAGTTGATGTCGTCCAGGATCACCGCCGCGCCGTCGGCCAGGTGCGCCTCCAGGGTCGTGAAGTGGGCGACGGTCCCCTCGACCGTGTGGTCGGCATCGAGGAACGCGTAGTCGATCGGCCCGATCCGGTCGAGCACCGCCTCGAGGGCATCGTCGGCCGACTCGACCCGTAGCGTGACGCGGTCACCGAGGCCGAGACGGCGAACGCCCTGCGTGACGATCTCTCCGAGACCCTCGATCCGCTCCATCGTGGTCAGCCGCCCTGAGCCATTCAGCTCGAGCGCGGCGCCCTGGTAGGCGGCGGAGATCCCGTAGCCCGCCCCGAGCTCGAGGCAGGCGCGCGGCGACAGCTCCCTCACGATGCGCATCAACAGCCGCCCCCAGACCGGGGCGATGCTCGCCCACTGGGCGAACTGGGCGACCTCGCTCGCGCCCAGCTCCGCGCGTCGTCCCTCGACCCGCTCGATCCAGTCGCGCTCCTCGGGAGTGAACCGGCCGACAGCCGTGGTCCACAGCGCTCGCCGCAGGGCGGCGGAGCTTCGGTCGCGGCGACCGACCAGGCGGCCCGCAGCGCTCGCCATCACGGCGCGATACGCGGGCCCAGCCAGAGTAGAGCTGGGGGATACCGTCGTGAGCGACTTCACTCGATTGTCACCAGGCCCATCCGACCGAGCTCGAGGCGACCGGAGGCACGCCGGCTGCTGCCGATCGACTCCCACGCTCGGCGCATGTCGTCGGAGTGCGTCACGTCGTCGAGCAGGACGATGCCCCCGCTCGCCAGATGCGGCTCGATCATGCCGTAGTGCTTCACGGTCGCCTCCTCGCTGTGGTCGGCATCGAGGAAGGCATAGTCGATCGGCGCGCGCTCGGCGGCAAGCGGTGGAAGCACGTCGTCGATGCTTCCCCGCTCGACGCGAGCCCGTCCTGCGAGCCCGAGCTCGTCCAGGCCCTGCTCGGCGACGGCGGCCCACGCGTCGGCTCCCTCGAGGGTGACCAGGGATCCCGCCCCGTTCAGCTCGAGCGCCGCGGCCTGATAGGCCGCCGAGAGCCCCAGGCCCGTGCCGAGCTCGAGGCAGGAGCTTGGCGACAGCTCGCGGATCAGCCGGAGCAGGAAGGCTCCCCATGCGGGAGGGATGCTGAACATCCGGGCGATCCCCCAGATCGGAACCGGCCCGTCGATCCCTGCGAACCACGACCCGGTGACCCCGCCCGCAGCGGGATCGAAGTCCGGCGCCACCGCGGTTCGCTCCGAGGCGAGCTCCTCGCGTCGCTCCTCGATCCGGTCGATCCAGCCTCGCTCCCGGCCGCCCTCCAGGCCGATGGCGGTGACTCCGAGCGCCCGCGCGGCCGCCCTGGAGACGTGATCGCGGCGCGCAATCAGTCCCGGCACCCGTCCAGCCATCGCGAGGCGGGTGAGCAGGGGACGCCGCGAGACCGCTTCGTTCTCGGGCAGGTCGTTCGTCTCGGCCGAGGTCCCCATCGGCGTGAAGCATCGCGGATGGGTGGTCGTGGGGCGCGGCGGCCTCGCCTAGTCGACGACGAGCACGCCCATCCGGTCCAGCGCAACCCTGACCGTGACGCGGTCGGCGCTGGTGATCCGCGTCCAGGCCTGCCACATGTCCCAGCTGAAGGCGACGTCGTCGAGCACCACCACGCCGCCCGGCGCCATGTGCGGCAGGACCGCCTCGAAGTGCTTCACGGTCGCCTCCTCGCTGTGGTCGGCATCGAGGTAGGCGTAGTCGATCGGGGCGATCCGGTTCAACACGGGCTCGAGCGTCTCGTCGATCGGCCCGACCTCGACCCGGCAGCGCTCCGCCAGCCCCAGCGACGAGAGCCCCTGCTCGGCGACCTCGGCCCAGGCGCGGGCCCCCTCGAGGGTTGTCAGCTCGCCCCGACCGTTCAGCTCCAGGCCCGCGGCCTGGTAGGCGCTCGAGATGCCCAGGCCGGTGCCGAGCTCGAGCGACGTCACCGGTGCGAGCTCGCGAACAAGGCGGATCAGGAACATCCCCCAGCGCATCGGGATGCTGAACGCCTCGGCTATTCCGCCGATCGGGATGGGTTCGCCGCTCTGCAACAGGCCGCCGGGGACCGCGCCTGACCCCGCGTCGAAGCTCGGCGCGACAGCGGTCCCGTCCGCGGCCAGCTCGCGGCGCCTGCCCTCGACCCGGCTCACCCAGTCGCGCTCGGAGGCCGGCAGCCGTCTCAGGGCCGCTGTGGCGAGCGTTCTGGCCAGCGCGCGCGAGGTCGGGTCGCGGCGTCGCGCTACGCCCGGGAGCTTTGCGACCATCGACGCCCGCTCGTAGTTCGGATGCCCGAGCATCGCCCGGACGGCCCGTGCGGCTTGAGCCTTCGGCGCGAGGTTCACGGGACAAGCATCGCGCATCGTCACGGCGCGGGATCGGGTGCGAAGAAAGTCGGGGGTGCGACGCCCCCTTTTTGGAGGCCTTTACGGTTAAACTTCCGCTTGGCGGATGGGGGGTGCACGCGAGAACAATGGACTGGGAGTCGCTGTACTGGGCGCAGGGCCCGCGGGCCTGACGTCGGCGTGGACGCTTGCGCGGCGTGGATATTCGGCGACCGTCCTCGAAGCCGACGGAACGGTCGGTGGGATCTCGAAGACGATCGAGTTCGAGGGCTACCGCTTCGACCTCGGCGGCCACCGCTTCTACACCAAGCTCGAGGAGGTCAGACGCCTGTGGGAGCAGATGCTCGGCACCGAGCTGCTCACCCGCCCTCGGCTTTCGCGCATCTACTTCGGCAACCGGTTCTTCAACTACCCGCTTCGCGCCGAGGACGTCGTCAAGGGGCTGGGGCTGGTGGAATCTGCCCGCTGCGCGTGGTCGTTCTTCTACTGGCGCCGGCGGCTTCGCCACCTTCGACCCCAGACGTTCGAGGAGTGGGTCGTGCGGCGCTTCGGGCGGCGGCTCTACGACGCGTTCTTTCGCTCCTACACCGAGAAGGTGTGGGGGATCCCCGGCTCGGAGATCCAGTCCGAGTGGGCCGCCCAGCGGATCCAGGAGTTCAGCCTCTGGCAGGCCGTCCTGGGAGTGCTCCACCTGCGACGCCAGCACGTCACGACCCTGATCGAGGAGTTCCTCTACCCGCGGCTCGGCCCAGGCCAGATGTGGGAGTCGTTCAGCGACTGGGTCGAGGATCACGACATTCCCGTCCACCTCAACCACCGCTGCGTCGGCATCCGCCACGACAGCGGCCGGGTGGAGAGCGTGGTGGTCCGGACCGACGGCGAGGAGCGTGAGCACGACGTCGACGCCGTGATGTCGAGCATCGCGCTGCGCGACCTGATCGCCTCGCTGGATCCTCCCGCCCCGATCGAGGTGCAGATGGCCGCCGAGCGGCTTCGGTACAGGAACCTGTGCCTGGTCGCGTTGATGACCACCGAGGACGAGCCCTTCCCCGACAACTGGATCTATCTCCACGACCCCAGGACGCAGGCCGGGAGGGTCCAGAACTTCGGCGCCTGGAGCCCCGACATGGTCCGCGAGGGCACCACCTGCCTCGGGGTCGAGTACTTCTGCAACGACGAGGACGACATCTGGACGATGTCCGACGAGGACGCGGTCAAGCTCGCCATCAAGGACCTCTCGTCGATCGGTATCCTCGACCCCGAACAGGTGTTCAACGGCGTCAAGGTCCGGGTGCCGAAGGCCTATCCGATGTACGACTCCTCCTACCGCGAGTCGGTTGCCACGATCCGGGGCTATCTGGAGCACTTCGAGAACCTGAGGACCTTCGGCCGAAACGGCCTTCACCGCTACAACAACCAGGACCATTCGATGTGGACCGCCATCCTCGCGACCTTGAACCACACCGACGGCGCCAGCCACGACGTCTGGTCGGTCAACACCAGGGCCGAGTACCTCGAGGAGGGTCCGCTGGCCGAGCGGCTCGGCGACGTGGACCTGGTTTCCTGACCGCCGAAAAGGACCGATCCCCCAGAGCAGCGGCTGGCACGTAGGCGGAGATGAGACGCGCCACGAGGCGACGGCCGAGAGCCTTGGTCAGCGCCTTCGGGGCGCCCGGACACGTGTTTCCGGCCATGGCCCTGGCCCGGGCTCTGGATCAACGCGGCTACGAGATCTGGTTCGAGACCTGGGAACGCTGGCGGGATGCGGTCGAAGACCTCGGGTTTCAGTTCGTCGCGGCCCCCGATTACATCGCCTTTCCCGGCCCGCGGCCCGGGATGCCCCCGACCCCCACCCTTCCGGAGTGCGCCCGCTCGTTTCGGCAGCTCGTCCGCGAGGTTCGTCCAGGAGTGGTGATCAACGACGTCTTCACTCTGCCGGCGGCGCTGGCGGCCGAGCTCGAAGGCGTTCCCCGCGCGACCACCATCCATCATCCCTACCCCGTCAACGAGCCCGGGCTTCCGTACTTCATGGTCGGGCTCCTTCCGCCGCGGACGCCGCTCGGCACCGCCGCCTGGCGGGCGACAAGGCCATGGTTCGCACGCCGAGCGGAAAGGCAGCGTCGGGAGCTGAACTCCGCTCGGGCCGAGCTCGGACTAAAGCCGCTTCAACGTCTCTGGGGGTCGATAAGCGACGAGCTCGCGCTGGTCGCGAACTTCCCACAGCTCGAGTACCCCCGCCGCTGGCCACCGCATGTCCACATCACCGGACCGATGCTGTTCGAGCTGTCCGATCAGGGCTCCGAGCCGCCGGCGGGAGATGAGCCACTGATAGTGGCGGCCGGCAGCACGGCGCAGGATCAGGGGCTCGAGCTCGTTCGAACGACGCTCGAAGCGCTCGCGGACGAGCCGGTCCGCGTGCTCGCCGTGCTCGCCGGGAAGGACAGGAGCTGGGCCGGGCCGACGCCCGCCAACGCGAAGGTCGTGAGCTGGGCCTCGTATTCGCGGGTGATGCCCGGCGCATCGCTTGTCGTGTGCAACGGGGGCCTTGGAACGGTGGCGATGGCGCTGTCAGCCGGCGTCCCGGTGATCATCCGTCCAGCCGGCGCCGACATGGGCGAGAACGGCGCCCGGGTCGCGTGGGCGGGCGTCGGCCTGATGCTCCCAAGAGGGGTATTCGGTGCCCGCTCGCTGCGCGTGGCGGTCAGGCGGGTCCTTGCGGACGGTCGCTTCGCTTCCCGCGCCATGGCACTCGCAGACTGGAGTCAAAGGCACGACGGCGCGCGGCGCGGCGCGGCGCTCATTGACCGGGCCCTGGTTCGCTGAGCGAGCGCCCGAAGACGAAGGAGGGATGAGGGAACGCGTTAGGGTGTCGCCCAGTGTCTGGGAGACGGCAAGGCTGGCGGCGCTACCTGCCCCGCCAGGTGTCCTACAACGCGAGGCTCCTGCTTGCCACCCTCCGCAACATGCGCGCGGGGCTCCGATTCGCCGACCGGCTGCCCGCCGAAACCGGAGCCCCTGCGGTCGTCCAGAGCAATGGGAGCAACCCTTTCGAGACGTACTTCGATGCGGTCACGGAAGGCCCCGGAGTCTGGAAGTGGCGACATTACTTCCCGATCTACGATCGCCACCTGTCCAAGTTCATCGACCACGAGGTGCACGTAGTCGAGATCGGGATCTACAGCGGCGGCAGTCTGCCGATGTGGCGCTCCGCCTTCGGTCAGGGCTGTCAGGTCTACGGGATCGACATCGACCCGGCCTGCCTCGCCCACGAGCAGGAAGGCGTTCGCGTGTTCATCGGCGACCAGGCCGACCCCGGCTTCTGGGAGCGATTCATCGCGGAGGTCCCGCGTATCGACGTAGTGATAGATGACGGCGGACATCAGGCTCACCAGCAGATAACGAGCCTCTCCTGCCTTCTGCCCCACATGGCGATGGGCGGCGTCTACATCGTCGAAGACGCGCTCTCCTCTCACCACCAGTTCCACTCCTTCGTTGACGGGGCGACCCGGCGGTTGAGCGATGTGTACGAGAACGCCCCGGTCGCTCCCGTTCATCAGCACATCGACTCGGTGCATCGGTATCCGCAGCTCACGGTGCTCGAGAAGCCCGAGCGGCCAGTCCAGCCTTTCGACTCGCCGAAGCACGGAACCGTCTGGGAGCCCGAGACCCACCTCTAGCGCGCCAGGTGTACCGGCAATCGCTCCGTCGCGCCGTCGGCAGAGCCGTTCGCCACCCAGCGGACTAGTCCGGCTTGGCCGACTGGCCAGGGCGGGTGATCCCAGTTACACTGCCGGGCCTGCCGGATTGGGGAGAAATGGGGGACACGCTCTCCATTCGGCCACTCTCGTGGGGAACGAGACCTCGGGCGCAATGGGCTGCACGGCTACAACAACCAGGACCTGGTCTCTGACCGCCGAAAAGGACCGATCGCCCCGGTGACAGCGGATCTTCATGCCCTTCGCGAGAGGAGTCGCCGTACCCGCGACGTTCTCCTGGTTCTCTCGGTCTCCGACCTGCGAACTCGCTACGGGCGCGGCGGCATGCGCGCCGTCAAGTGGTTCCTGGACCCGTTCGCAGCGCTCGGGGTCTATCTGGTCTTGATCGCGGTCGTGCTGCAAAAGGGCAGCGAAGCCACGGGGCTCGTCCTGGTCTGTGCGATTGTGCCGTTCCAGCTCGTCATGGTCGGGTCGGTCGTCTCGATGCAATCGGTGCTGAGGCGGGGATCGATCGTCCTGAACATGTCGTTCCCGCGGATCCTGATCCCGTTTTCGGCGATCGTCACCGAGTCGATCGCCTTCAGCGCCAGCCTCGTGATGCTTCCGATCATGATGGCGGTCTACGGCGTCGCGCCAACCCCCGCGGCGCTGTGGCTGATTGTGGCCATCCTGTTGACGGTGGTCGTCGCGTTGTCCCTGGCCTATCCGGCAGCGCTTTTCGGGCTCTGGTACCCGGAGCTGGTCCCCTTCGCCGCCTCGGTGATCAGGACCCTCTTCTTCCTCGCCCCCGGGTTGATCGCGCTGAGTCAGATAACCGGCACCGCCCGTGACGTGATGCCGTTCAACCCGCTCACCGGGCTGTTCGAGCTCTACCGCGACGCCCTGCTCTACGGCCACGCCCCACCGGCCTGGCAGATTCTCGGCCCGCTCGGGTTCGCGGTCGCGCTTCTGCTCGTGGTCGTGCCGGTCTATCGTCGCGAGCAGGCTTCGTTCTCGAAGCTGATCGGCTGATGAGCATCACGGTCGAGGCTGCTCGCGCGGAGGGCCGCCAGGTCGACGCGGAGGTGATCGTCGAGCAGGTGGGCGTGCGTTTCGACTTCGACCGCCGCAGCCGGGTCCTGTCTCCATTGCTTGCTCGCATTCGACGGGTCAAGGAGAGCACCTGGGGCCTGCGGGGCGTCGACCTGCACCTCGAGTCCGGCGCCGGGCTAGCCCTCGTGGGGCCGACCGGATCAGGCAAGACGACGCTGCTTCGCCTCCTTGCAGGCGTTCTCGAGGCCGACGAGGGGAGGGTTCAGACCCGAGGACGGATCGGCTCGCTGCTGGCGATCCAGGTCGGTCTGGAGAGCCTGCTCACCGGCCGCGAGAACTCACTGCTTCTCGGCGTCCTGGTCGGGCTCTCGATCGATGAGACGCGAGAGCGGATCGAGGAGATCAAGGAACGATCGAGGCTGGGCGACGCATTCGAGCGCACGATTCACACCTACTCGCAGGGCATGCGGGCCCGCCTTCACCTCTCGGTCATCCAGAGCGTCTCGACCGACGTCCTGCTGCTCGACGAGATCTTCGAAGCGCTCGACCACGAGTTCCGCAAGATCGTCGAGGACTTCGCGCGCGACCTCCGCGAGCGGGGCGGGGTCGTCGTCGCCGCCGGCCACGACCACGCCGCGCTTCAGCGCATCTGCCCGCGCGCCATGTGGCTCGCCGAAGGCCGGGTGATGTCCGAGGGGCCGTTCACCGAAGTGGTCGGCGACTACAGGGGCGGCGACACCCCCGAGCTCTCCTAGCGCGGGCCGGGCTCGGACCCGCGACTCTCCGACCAGGTCGGGTCTGCCCAGCCCTTGTGCCCGCGCGGCCCCGGGCTGACCCGCCGGTGGACGTAGGCGGGCACGCCGATTCCGACGTCGACCGCGAGGCGGGCGAGGGTCGCCGCCATTCCGTCGCGCAGCCGAAGCGGCAGCTCGGAGCGGTCAAGCCGAATCTGAACGTCCGGCTCCAGGAGCACCCGGGTCATCAGCCGCGAGTACGGGTTGCTGCGGGTCCTGACGAGCCATGGCTTTCGGTAGAAGTTGTGAAGCGCGTAGAGCTCGGTTCCGTCGCTGTGGGCGCACCGAAGCGCCTGCCGGTCTTCGATGCGAACCCCTTCGAACGGCGGGTTCGGCACCAGCCGGTTCGGCAGCGGGTCGAGCAGATGCCCCTCGACACGGCCACTCGCGAGGATCGCGTTGAGGACGTCCTGATCGCCGTAGAGAAAGGGGTAGTCGGGGTCGTTGCCCCGCCAGAAGCTCCGATCGAAGTCGACCCGGCCCTGGAGCTCGCCCATCGCGGTCAGGATCTCCCGCCCCAGCGGATCCCCGAGGAAGACCAGTCCCGAGGAGACATAGGGTTGGCGGCGGACCTCGCCGAGACCCAGGAGCTCGCCCCACTCGGGGACGAACCGGTCGGTGTCGTTCTCGATCGCGATCACCCGCGGCTGCGCGGCCTCTTCGATCAAATCGGCGAGCGAGCGCGTGACGATGATGTCGGCGTCGATCAGGACCATCACGTCGGCCGGGTGTTCCAGCGGCGCCACGGTCTTGAGCAGCCACGGCGGGGCCTCCTGGGGCGCCGCGACGAGCGTCACGTGGGGCTCGATGAGTCCGCGCTGATGCTCGGTCAGCCCGCAGTCGAGCACGTGGATCGGCTCTTCGTGGCCGAGCAGGCGCAGCGAGTTGACCGTCGCGACCGCGCCCAGGAAGTAGCGCGAGTCGGTGACGCAGTAGAAGGCGGCGGGCGGCGGCATCAGCCTCCTCCCGACCTTCCGCGAAGCCGCGAGGCGAGAGGCTCGCGAACGTGCCAATGGAGCGTCTCGCCGAGGTCGACCCGGGTGCGGTCGAGCCAGGCGAGCGGTCCCGAGCGCAGGCGCCGCGGCAGCTCCGCGTCGTTGGCGGAGACCGCGACGTCATCGCCGCGCAGCAAGCGGCTCAGGAGCTTCGAGTAGACGCCGTGGCGGGCCGGCTCGAGCCAGGGCTTGATCGCGTAGTGGTGGAGCGCGTAGGGCTCGGTGCCGTCCGCGTACGCGCACCGCAGGCGCCGCTCGTCGACCAGCCGGATCCCCTCGAACGGCGGGGTCGCTTCGAGCCGACGCCCCAACACCTCGACCGCCCCGGGCTCGAGCCGCGCCGCGAGGATCGCGTTCAGCAGATCCTGCTCGGGGAAGGTGAACGGGTGCGCCGCGGCGGCGGCCGCGAAGTCTCCCCGGAAGAACTCGCTGTCGGGGATCCGTGATGAGAACGGCGACCCGTCCAGGTCGAGCTTCGGCTGCAGGTCGTCCATCCCCTGAGCGACCCGGCGTCCCTCGGGCCCCCCGAGCACCACCAGGCTCGACGAGACGTATGGGAGGCGGTCGGGAACGGCGGTGCCCAGCACCTCGCCCCACTGCTCGCCGAAGAAGCGGTCCTCGTCGTCCTTGAAGGCGAGCACGCGCCCGGCGGCGGCGCGGTCGATCAGCTCCGAGAGGCTCCTGGTGACGATGATGTCGGCGTCGATCAGGACCATCACGTCGGCGGGGTGGCGCAGCGGCGCGACCGTCTTCAGGAGGCATGGTGGGACGTCGTCGGGGCCGGGCACGATGGTCGCCTCACCGTCGAGCCGCTCCAGCTCGGCGGCTGATAGGCCACAGTCGAGGACGTGGATCGGCTCGTCGTGACCGAGCAGGCGCAGCGAGTTGATCGTCCCCACCGCGCCCAGGAAGTAGCGCGAATCGGCGACCAGGTAGAAGGCCGCCCCGCTCATCGTCCCTCGCCCCCGCCGGCTGCCGGGGTGGCGCCTCGGGCTCGAGATCCCCGGCGCTCTCGGAGGTACCAGCGCGCGAGGTCCCGGGCGCTGACCGCGGTCCGCGATGCCCAGGCGCGAGGGCCGGTTCGCATCCGGGTCGGGAGCTCGGCCTGCGGGATCGGGATCGCCACGTCGTCTCGGATCAGGAGCCTTCGAAGCAGCCTCGCGTACGGGCCGTAGAAGCTGGGCTCGAGCCACGGCTTGATCGCGTAGTGGTGGAGCGCGTAGGGCTCGGTGCCGTCGCGGTAGGCGCAGCGAAGCGTCTGCTCGTCGGGTCGGCGCAGGCCTTCGAACGGCGGAGTGGGGACCATGCGGTGGGGGAGGGTGAGAGTCATGTCGGGATCGAGCCGGCTGGCGAGGATCGCGTTGAGGACGTCCTGCTCCATGTAGAAGAGCGGGTAGCTCGGATCGGTCCGGCGGTCGAAGGTGCGGTCGAGCTCGATCCTCTCGATCAGGGAGGCGGCAAGGCCCAGCACGTCCTCGCCGAGCCCCGGGCCGAGGAAGACCAGCCCGGAGGAGACGTAGCGCCGTCGGCGGATCGGCCCGAGGTCGAGGATCTCGCCCCACTCGGGGACGAACCGGTCGGTGTCGTTCTCGACCGCGATCACCTTGGGCTCGCGGGCCCGTGCGATCAGCTCGGCCATCGAGCGAGTGGCGACGATGTCGGCGTCGATCAGGACCATCACGTCGGCCGGGTGGCGAAGCGGGGCGATCGTCTTCAGGACGTACGGCGGGACGTCGCGGGGGCCGTCCACGAGGGTGACCTCCGGCGCGACGAGCTCGCGCTGCTCCTCGCTCAGCCCGCAGTCGAGCAGATAGATCGGCTCGCGGTGGCCGAGCAGGCGCAGCGAGTTGATCGCTCCCACCGCGCCAGGGAAGTAGATCGGGCTCGACACGCAGTAGAACGCCGCCGCCGGTCGGCCTTCCGCCATCGCGCCGCCCCCTAGGCGCGGCTCGCGTAGTCGGCGAGCAGCTCGGCGCCGCGCGCGGCGCCCTCGTTTCGGCGTCCCCAGTCCGCGATGCTCCGGGCCCGCGCCGCGTAGCGGCCCTCGGCCAGCACGCTGCGGGCGGCCCACCGCAGCGGGCCGTGTCCGAGCAGGCCCCAGGGGACCATCACCCCGGCGCCGGACCAGGCCACCCGCGCCCCGTTCTCGCCCATGTCCCCGCCCGCCGGGCACACGACCAGGGGCACGCCCTCGCTGAGCGCCCGGACCACCGTCCCGTGCCCGCCGTTGGTCACGATCAGCGAGGCTCGAGGGAGGATCTGGCTGTAGGAGACCCAGTCCACCACCGTGACGTTGTCGGGAACCGGCTCGGGCCAGGTCCCACCGTCTTGGTTGAGCGATACCAGGACCCGTAGCGGCTCTCCCTCGAAGGCCTCGATCGCCGTCGTGACGAGCTTCAGCTCGTGGTCCTGGGCGGTGCTCGCCGCCACCAGCACCAGCGGGCCGTCGCCCTCCGGGAGCTCGATCTCGGGATAGGGGAGCTCGAAGAGCATCGGGCCGGTGACGTGGGTTCCGGGCGACCAGCGCCGCGGATACTCGAGCTGCGGATAGGTGGCCACCAGCGCAAGGTGCTCGCTGATCCCGCCGTAGAGGCGGCTCTGCGGTGGAAGTCCCACCTCCCGGCGAGCGTAGTTGAGCTCCCGCCGATCCTCGCGTGCGCGCCTCGCGAACCAGGGGCGGCTCAGTCGCCATGCGGCGCGGCCCACCGGCGTTCGGGCGGGCAGGAGGTTGACGCGAAAATAGGGGAGGCCCGGCTCGTTGAGCGGATACGGGTGTGGGACGAGGGTGGCGCACTTCAGGCGCACGACCTCGGCAGCGAGCGACGAGGGCACGTGGAGGAAGTCATTGAGAACCACGTCGGGACGGAGCTCGCGCAGCAGCGGTATGCGGGCTCGAACCACCTCAGCGAGGGTCGGTCTGGCCGGCTCTCCCGGTTGCGGGACCCGCAGGGCGATGTAGTCGGGGGTTGCGACGAAGCGAAGGCCGAGCTCCTCGGTGGGCTCGCGCCAGCGCTCGATCGTCTCCACCCAGACCTCGTGGCCGCGGTCGCGCAGCCGGCGCGCCAGCGCGAGCACGGGAAACACGTGCCCCGCCCCCCCGAAAGCGCTCAGGAACATCCTCAGCTGCCTTGTAGACGCCACCGCAGTCGCTCCCTGGTGTTGATGCGCTTGCGCTCGGCGTAGGCGGCCGGCCCGCGGCGCAGGCGCAGGGGTAGCTCGCCCTTCGGCAGCCGTATGGCGACGTCGTCGCGCGCCAGGAGCCGCCGCAAGAGGCGCGAGTAGGGCCCGTCATAGGTGCGCTCGAGCCACGGCTTCGCCGGCATGTAGTGGTGCACCACGTAGGGCTCGTTCCCGTCGTCGTATCGACAGCGAAGGGCCGCCGAGTCCAGCACCCTCAGCCCCTCGAACGGCGTGGTCGCCTCGGCCCACCGGTCGAGGGTTTCGATCTCGTCCTCGGCGATCTCGCTGCTCAGCACGGCGTTCAGGACGTCCTGGTCGGCGAAGAAGAAGGGATGGCCCTCGGGCGTGTCCTCGAACGAGATGCGAAGCGATTCGAGGTCAGGCGAGTGCGCCGAGTACGGGGTCTCCTCGATCCCGATCCCGGGCTGCGCCTCGTGCATGAGCTCGAGGACCCGGCCGCCTGGAGCACCCCCCGCCACGATGAACCCCGACGAGACGTAGTGTCGCCGCCGCGAGCTTCGGAGGCCGAGGAGCTCCCCCCACTGGGGAAAGAACCTGTCGTGCTCGTGCTCGACCACGAGCACCCGACCCTCGCTCGCCCTGTCGATCAGCTCGGTGAGCGGCCGGGTGACGATCACGTCGGCGTCGATCAGGACCATCACCTCGGCCGGGTGACTGTGCGGCGCCACCGTCTTGAGCAGGAACGGCGTGGTGTCACCGGGCGCTGACACCAAGGTCGCCTCGCGCTCCAGCTGCCGGCGCTGGAGGGCGCTGAGCCCGGCGTCGAGCACGAAGATCGGCTCGGGGTGGCCGAGCAGCCGTAGTGAGTTGACAAGGGCCACGGCGCCGAGGAAGTACCTGGCACTCGAGACGCAGTAGAAGGCGACACGCGGCTGGTCCACGTCAGTCCCCGCTCGTCGTGGCGCGGCGGCCGGCGGGGGCCCGAAGCCCGCGGATTCGAGCGGACAGCGGCTCGGAGACGTGCCAGCGAAACCGCTGCACGGCCTGGATTCGCTTGCGCTCCAGGGCGGCCGCCCAACCCTCCCGGAGGCGGAGCGGAACCTGGCGCTCGGGAACCCTGACCGCCACGTCGTCGGCGACCAGCAGCCTGGTCAGGAGCGTCGAGTACACGCCGGGCTCGGTGGCCTCGAGCCAGGGCTTGTGGTCCATGAAGTGGTGGAGGAAGTAGGGCTCGGTCCCGTCTTGGTCGGCGCACCGCAGGCTCATCGCGTCGACCACGGATAGCCCCTCGAATGGCGGTACCACCTCACCTCGCGAGTTGATCGCGACGAGCGGCTCGGCCTCCTGTCTGGTGGCGATGATCGCGTTCAGCACGTCCTGCTCCGGATAGGTGAACGGGTAGCCGGCGAGGTTGCGTCCATATAGCGAGTCATCGAAGTCGATCCGGCGCTGGCGATCGTCGAGCAGCCGCATCACCTCGGAGCCCAGCTCCCCGCCCAACAGCACCAGGCTGACCGAGATGTAGGGCCGGCGCCGCGCGGTGCCGAGGTCCAAGAGTGACCCCCACTCGGGGAAAAAGCGATTGCTGAAATTGCGAAACCCGACCACTCGGCCGCCCGCGGCCGTCTCGATCAGGTCGGTGAGCGGCCGGGTGACGATCACGTCGGTGTCGATCAGCACCATGGTGGGCGAGGGGTGCCGAAGCGGGGCGATCGTC
Source organism: Solirubrobacterales bacterium (assembly GCA_050697175.1). Classification (GTDB taxonomy): domain Bacteria; phylum Actinomycetota; class Thermoleophilia; order Solirubrobacterales; family 70-9; genus AC-56. The sequence continues at coordinate 19,310 of JBOGZB010000193.1, forward strand.
TTCAGCATGTAGGGGGGGACGTCCGAGGGCCCTGGGACCAGCGTCACGTGCGGCCCGAAGATCTCTCGCTGGGCCGGCGTCAGGCCACAGTCGAGGACGTAGAGCGGCTCGCGATGCCCCAGGACTCGGAGCGAGTTCAGCATCGCGACCGCACCCAGGAAATAGCGCGAGTCGCACACGCAGTAGAAGGCCGCCTCGCTCATCCCGGCCTCGCGGCGTGGGTTCGGCGGTTGCGAAGCGCGGCGACCCAGCTCATGCGCCACGACGCGGCGTCGCCGACCGATCGCATCCGGCCCTGGAGCCCCGCCAACCTTCGGGCGGGCCCGGCGAGGAGGCTCCGCCGGAGGCGAACCGGCACGTCGCCCTCCGGGACCTCGATCTCCGGCCCGACCAGCAGGCTCGCGAGGAGGCGCGAGTACGGGCTGTCAGCCATCGGCACGAGCCAGGGTTTCGCGCCCAGGTGGTGGAGCAGGTACGGCTCGGGGCCGTTCTCGGCCTCGCATCGAAGCCGATCGTCGTCGGTCACCCGGAGGCCGGGGAACGGCGGGTCCGGTGCCAGGGCGTGGTCGAGCGCGACTTGAAGCCCGGCGTCCGGCCGGCTGCAGAGGACGGCGTTCAAGACGTCCTGATCGGCGAGCTGAAAGGGAGAGTCGCCGACCGCTTCGAAGAACCGGCGCGGATCGTGCGGCTGATCGGTGCGAGGCGACAGCTGCTTTTGGCCTGCGTCCATCAGGCGAAGCACCGCACGGCCTTCGTCTCCGCCGAGCAACACGAGCCCGGAGCAGACATATGGCCGGCGCTCGACCGGGCCGAGCCCGAGAAGCTCGCCCCACTGCGAGAAGAACCGCTCATACCCGGCCCGAAACGCCAGCACCTTTCCGCTGCGCGCTTGGTCAATCAGCTCGCCGAGCGGCCGGGTGACGATCATGTCGGCGTCGATCAGGACCATCACCTCGGCGGGATCGGCCAGCGGGGCGATCGTCTTCAGCACGTAGGGCGGCGGCGCATTGCGCGGCGCCGCGACGATGCTGACGTGAGGCGACAGCAGCTCGCGCTGGGGCGCCGTCAGGCCGCAGTCGAGCAGATACACCGGCTCGCGGTGTCCCACCAGGCGCAGCGAGTTCAGCATCCCGACCACGCCCAGGAAATGGCGCGCGTTGGCCACGCAGTAGAAGGCGTTGGATCGCTCGGACAGCGTCAGTTCCTCGACGGCTCGGTTTCGCGGGTGATCTGATCGCGAAGCGCGCGAACGCGCCTCGAGAGCGGGCCTCGATACCAGCGCTTTGCCCCAGCGATCACGCCGGGTTGCAGGTGCAGCGGAAGCTCGTCTCGGGGTATGCGGATCGCGACGTCGCGGCCGCGCAGCAGCCTCAGCAGGAGCTGGGTGTAAACGCCGGGCAGGGTGGGCTCGAGCCACGGCTTGGTGACGTAATGGTGCAGTACGAAGGGCTCCACCTCGTCCTCGTAGCTGCACCTGAGCGTGTCCTCGTTCGAGACCGTCAAGCCCGCGAACGGAGGGACCGCCTCCAGCCGAGGGTCCACCTCGACCACCCGCGAGGAATCCACCTCGGTCGCGAGGATGGCGTTGAGCACGTCCTGGTCGCCCAGCAGGAACGGGTAATCCTCGTCGTTCGCCCGCCAGAAAGTGCGGCGGAAGTCGACCGAGTCCCGCAGGCCGTCCATCAGCGAGAGCACCTTTGAGCCGGTAGCGCCCCCCAGGAACACGAGGCTCGACGAGACGTAGGGACGGGGTCGTGCCTCACCCAGCCCCGGGAGGTCCCCCCAGGCGCTGAAGAAGCGATCGCTCTGGTTTCGGAACGCCACCACCCGTCCCTCAGCCGCCGAGGCGATCAACTCGGTGAGCGGCCGCGTGACCAGCAGGTCGGTGTCGATCAGGACCGTTACGTCCGCGGGCGCATCGAGGGGCGCCGCGGCTTTCAGGAGCCACGGGGGGGCATCGCCGGGCGCGGCGATCAGCGTGGCATGGCCGGCGAACTGGTTTCGCTGCCTCTCCGTCAGGCCACAGTCGAGCACGAACAC
>JBOGZB010000194.1:0-2782 GCA_050697175.1 Solirubrobacterales bacterium
GACGGGGACCTCGGCCAACGACGCCGGCTGGGACTCGGACCCGAACTCCGCGACCCCCCACCACAACATCGGCGACCGCTTCGAGCTCAGCTTCTCGCAGCCCGGCACCTACAAGTTCCAGTGCAAGCTCCACTCGACCGTGCGGGGGACCGTCGAGGTCTCATCAACACCCGGTGATCCGACCACCGAGCCCGACCCGATCCCGAAGAGCAACGTGGACCTGGTCCCCCCTTACGTCGACGGCATCGCCCTCGGGAGCCGTACGTTCGGCAGCGGGGGGACGAAGCTCCGCTACGGGGCCGACGAGCGGGCGAGCGTCGACGCCGAGTACTACCGTCTGATGAAGCGCCATGGCCGGCACGGCAAGCCCGATCGCCGCTACGCCGGATGGCAGCGCTGGCACGGCAGCGTCGGCTTGAACCAGGTCCGGATCGCCGACCGCAGTCGCCACTTCCGGCCTCGGCCGGGTCGCTACCGCGCCGTCCTGCGGTTCACCGACGCAGCCAACAACACCGCGCCCGCACGCCGCCTCTCGTTCCGGATCCGCGGCTAGCGGGAGGCGCCGGCCGCCCGAAGCGCTGTGTGTGATCGTCATCACACAGACAACCTTTGATGCCCCAAATGGTTGTTCGTCTGCAATCATTACCCGCATGGAAAGGACGGCAACCAGGAAAGCGGAGCCCGCCGAGAGGACGGCGGCCGACGCGACCGAGGCCGAGGCGCGAGAGCTCGCCAGGCAGCTGGGAGCGGTCATGTACGCGACCGCCGCCACGGCGGGCGAGTTCTTCAGAACCCTCGAGGAGACCGAGCTGACCCTGACCCAGTGCAAGGTCCTGACGGCCCTGATCCCCGGGCCCGAGGGCGAGCCCCAGGCCGCAAAGCACGTCGCCGCCCGGACGGGCGCATCGCTGCCGACCCTGAGCCGCGCGATCGACGCCCTCGTGCGCAGGGACCTCGTCGTCCGCGAGGAGGACCCCGGCGACCGCCGGGTTCGCAACCTCGTGCTCACCGAGCAGGGGGAGCGCCTGGCCCGACGGCTGCTGTCGACTCGCGTCGACGGCCTCGCCGCGTTCATCGCGGATCTCGGCCCAGACCAGCGCCGAAAGCTTTCGACCGCGCTCACCTCGCTCCTGGAGCGCGACGAGATCGCGGTCGCCTACCGCGAGTTGAAGGAGGACGCGAAGTGACCCGCTACCGACACCTGATCACCGATCAGAACCGCAAGTGGTGGACGTTGGGGGCGATGTGCTTCGCGCTCTTCATGATGATGCTCGACAACACGGTCGTGAACGTCGCGCTGCCGTCGATCGAGCGCGACCTCGGGGCGAGCCTCTCGAGCCTCGAGTGGACCGTCAACGGCTACACGCTCGCCTTCGCCGTGCTGCTGGCCACCGGGGGTCGCCTGGGCGACATCTTCGGCCGCCGACTCATGTTCCTGGTCGGCGTCACGCTGTTCTCGATCGCCTCGGCCACCGCCGGCCTGGCGCCGGACACGACCGCCCTGGTGGTCAGCCGCGTGATCCAGGGAATCGGAGGCGCGCTGATGATGCCCGCGACCCTCTCGATCGTCACCAACGCCTTCCCGCCTCGCCAGCGCGGGATGGCGATCGGGACGTGGGCCGGGGTCTCGGCGCTGGCGCTGGCGATCGGCCCGGTTCTCGGCGGCTTCCTGACCGAGGACGTCTCGTGGCGGGCGATCTTCTTCATCAACCTGCCGGTCGGCGCGGGAGCCGTCATCGCGACGCTGTTCGCCGTCCGCGAATCGCGTGACACCACGGTCGGCCGCGAGGTGGACTACGCGGGCGTCGCCACCCTGACGGGCGGGCTCACGGCGCTCGTCCTCGCGTTGATCGAGGGCAACTCCTGGGGCTGGGGATCGAGCTCGATCATCGCCCTGTTCGCCGGGTCGGCGGTGCTCTTGGCCGCCTTCGTCGCCGTCGAGTTGCGGGTCAAGGCGCCGATGGTCGAGTTCCGCCTCTTCGCGAGCCGCAACTTCGTCGGCTCGAATGTCGTGGCGCTGATCGTCACCTTCGCGATGATGGCCCAGTTCTTCTTCCTCGCCCTCTACATGCAGAACATGCTCGGCTACTCGCCGCTCGAGGCGGGCGTCCGATTCCTGCCCGCGACCCTGATGATCGTCGCGATCGCGCCGCTGGCCGGTCGCCTCACCGACAGGATCGGGGCCCGGCTGCCGATCGCGGTGGGGCTGACGCTGGTCGCGGTGGCGCTCGGATGGCTGACCACGATCGACGCCTCGACCACCTATGGGAACCTGCTCCCGTCCTTCATCCTGATGGGCGGCGGAATGGCGCTCGTCATGTCGCCGATGTCGACCGCAGCGATGAACGCGGTCGCCGACGCCAAGGCCGGGATCGCATCCGGGATCCTGTCGATGAACCGGATGATCGGCGGGACGCTCGGGGTGGCGGTGATCGGTGCCGTCTTCCAGGGGGCCGCCCGATCGAAGCTCGACGCGCTGCTCGCAGGCTCCGGCCTGAGCGGCGCGCAGCGCTCCCAGATCGCCGAGGGGCTGGGCGGCGGCCAGACCGGCGCGCCGGCGGGCCTCGACCACTCCCAGGCAGCGCAGGTGAGCACGGCCGCCCACGACGCGTTCATCAGCGCCTTCGCCTCATCGATGAAGGTCGCGACCGGGGTCGTCGCCGCGGGGGTCGTCGTCGCGCTGGCCGTACTTCGCTCCAAGACCACCGACCAGCCCGGCGTCGAGGCCCCCTCAAAGGCTCGGCTCGAGCCCACGACGGGCGAGCAGGCGACCACTTAGATC
>JBOGZB010000195.1:0-4375 GCA_050697175.1 Solirubrobacterales bacterium
CCGCGAACCCGGCGATCGCGGTGACCCCGGAGGCGAGCACCGCGGTGCCGGTGCGAGAGTACGCGCGGCGAAGCGCTTCGCCGACCGTCCCGCCTCCGCGGCGCTCCTCGTGGTAGCGCGCCGAGAGCAGGACGCTGAACTCCGTGGCGATCGCGATCACGAGGGCTCCGAGGGTCGCCGACATCGGATTGAGCGGCACTCCCGCCACCCAGAGGACGAGCGAGGACCAGCCGGTCGCCAGCACGATCGGGATCAAGGGGACGAGCGCCCGGCTCGCCGAGCGGTAGACGGCGAGCAGCACGAGCGCGACGACCAGCACGCCCGCGATCGTGACCAGGTACCGGCTGCCCGACAGAGAGGAGTTGGCGTCCGCCGCCAGCACCGGCAGGCCGACGACCTCGGCGCTGACGCCCGGCGGCGGAGCCGGCCCTCCGGGCGGGTCGATCTGGGCCCGCATGTCATCGATCAGCTGCTTTTGCTGATCGAACGGCATGACGCGGAGGCCGAAGGTGATCACACCGGTATTCCCGAGCTTGCCGGTCGCCGGATCGGTGGCGACGATCGCCTGGGAGATGTACGCCGGCAGCAGGCGCAGCGCCGAGTTGATCCGCGCGTGGGTCAGAGGGCCGCCCCGCCCGCCCTTCAGGAAGTCCGGGAGCGAGATCTCCGGGCAGATCTCGGTTCGGGGCGCTCGGCAGGCGGGGTGCGCGCCGCTGAATCCGTGACGACGGAGGACCCGCTGCTCGTAGTCGCGCATCCACGCGATCACCTTCGGGTCGGTGAGGTCGGGGGCGGTGACCGTCACATAGGTGAGACCCGACACGCCGGTCGCCCGCTCGAGCTGGTCGACGTCGTGGAGCGCCGGAAGGCTGCTGGGCACCAACTGACGGATGTCGGAGATGACCGGGATCCTGGTTCCCACCCCCCAGCCGACGATCGCCAGAACGGCGCCGATCAGCAACACCCTGCCCGGGGCGGCGATCGAGTGGGCGAGGACCCGCCTGCCCGCGACCCGACCCGCGACGGCTGCCCGCGACGCGACCTGTGAGACCGGCTCGAACCGCGACCGCAGGCGCCCTCCGAAGGCTCCGAGCCACACCGCGGCACCGGATCGCCCTCCGCGGCCGCGAGCTGGTTGGGGTCCTGACGCTCGCCCCTCGCGCCTGAGCCTCGAATGACCAGCCGGCAAGAGGGAGAGCGACGACAGCCCGACCGTGAGGGCAAGCGCAAAGGCGATCCCGATCCCCAAGACCAGCAGCAGCGCGAAGCCCCGCACCATCGGAATCGGGGAGCTGACCAGAACGCAGAATCCGGCTCCGGTCGCCAGCGCCGCGGTGCCGATCACCGGGCCGCCCTTTGCGGCTGCCTCGACCGCGGCCCGCGGAGGCGAGGAGCCCGCCTGCGCGGCCTCGAGGAACCGGGCCTGGAACTGGATCGCGTAGTCCACCGAGAGCCCGATCAAGACGGGCAGGACCGCGATCGAGGCCATGGTGAGCGAGCCCCCGATCAGCGCGAGGAAGCCGAACGTGAGCCCCGAGGCCCCTAGCGCGATCCCGAGTGGCAGCAGACGGATCGGCGAGCGGAAGACCAGGGCCAGGGTGATCACCATGACGGCCAGCGCCGCCGCGAGCAGGATGAAGATCTGCGTCGAGAGCTCATCGGCAAGGCCCGCGAACACGACCGGGACGCCGCTGACCACGTAGCTGGGGGCTCCGGACCCCGACCCACTCGCGGCCGCGAGCTTGAACGCAGGGTCGGCGACCGCCTCCCGAAACAGGGAGATCGCCTCGGAGCGCTGGGTGTCGCTGAGCCCGGGCCGCAGCCGCACCGAGATCAACGCCGCATGCGAGCTGGGGGCGATCGCCGCGAGCCGCGCCCTGGGCACGCACGCCTTTCCCGGGCGTTCGCAGATCACGTTCGAGACGAAGCTGGGGTTGTCGAGCCGCGGCAGCCCGAGCTGCCCGTAGTGGAGCGCCAGCCCGATCAGCTGCTGGGTGAAGCGCGTCGAGACCTGCTGTCCGGCGGCCGCCGCCTCCCGGGTCTGGGCCGCCGGCCCCAGGCCCGCCCGCTTGGCCCTCCGCGCGGCCTTCGCCGCGGCGCTCTGCGCCCGGGCGCCCGCCGCCTGCGATTCGGAACCCAGGATCTTGGTCGCCTGGATCGCCAGCTGGTTGAGGAAGGTGGCCGGCCCGAAGACGACCGCGCTCGGATCGAGCCGCGCGATTGCGGCGCATGGCGCCGGCGCCGGCTGACCGCTGATCACCCGCCCGCCGCGCGCCCTGCCGGACAGGCAGCTCTCCAGGGTCAGCAGGCGGGTGAGGTTCCCGGTCTCGAGGAGCTGGCGCAGATCGCCCTTGACCAGGACCTCGACCGGCTCGTCACCGAACGACTGATAGAAGCGCTGGGTCGCCGCATAGGTGCTCGATCCACGATCGACCACCGAGCTCGCGCTCCGGTCGGCCTCGAGCCCAAGCGCCGCCACCGCCCCGATCAGGGTGAGCAGCACCGCCGCGACGATGACCGGAAGCGGCCGCTCAACGGCACGCCCTGCGATCCGTGCAAGCAGGTTGCTCATCAGGGGGAGATTAGGGCTGAGAAGCCACGGCAAGGCTGCGAAAAGCGAGCCTGCCTAGGACGCAGCCGGATTGATGAAGCGAGCGTAGGAGAACCCTACGTGAGCGAGGCGATCCGGCGAGGACAACGGCAGGCGACGCTTTGCAGCGGCCTCAGTCCATCGCGAGGGGGCCCACGGTCTCCGCGTTGAGGAACTGCGCCACGAACTCATTCGGGGAGTCGAAGAGCTCATCCGACGGGCCGGACTCCACGATCCGCCCCTTCCACAGCACCGCGATGAAGTCGGCGATCCTGCGGGCGGTCCCCAGGTCGTGGCTGATCACCAGGTAGCAGCCGCCGCTCTCCTCGTGGACCTCGCGAATCAGCTCGCAAAGGAGCGCGGTGCGCACGGGGTCGAGGCCGGAGTCGGGCTCGTCGAACATCACGATCGCCGGGTCGAGAACGAGCGCCCGGGCGAACCCGGCGCGCTTGCGCATCCCCCCCGAGAGCTCGTTCGGCATCTTCTCCATCGCCTCCGCGAGCCCCACCTCGCGCAGCCGACGGTTGCAGATCTCGGTGATCTCGTCCTCGGACTTGTCCGTGTGCTGGCGAAGCGGGAACGCGGTGTTGTCGAACACGTTCATCGAGCCGAACAGGGCCCCGTCCTGAAACAGGAGGCCGAACTTCTTCCGCATCTCGAACAACTCGTCGTCGCTCATGTTGGGGACCGACTCGCCATGCACCAGGACGTCGCCCGCGTCCGGATAGAGCAGGCCCACGATGTGCTTGATGAGCACGCTCTTGCCCGTGCCCGAAGGCCCGAGCACCATCGAGATCTGGTCGTTCGGCAGGCCCAGGTTGAGGCCGTTGAGGATCCGGGTCCGGCCGAACTGCTTGACGACGTCGATGATCTCGATCGCGTCCTCGCCGCCGTGGTCGCGCTTCATGCCCGTGTGCCACCGGTAGGGATTGGTCTCGGACGAGTTGACGCCGGGAATCACGTAGTCGCGGTTCAGGGAGCCGAGCTCGGGCGCCGTCTCCTCATAGTCGTCATCGTCACCCTCGTAAGGGACGGGCGGCGCAGGAGCGGGAGCCGGCTCGCCGACGGGATCCGTGGCCTCCGGCGAGGGCGGTGGCGGATAGCCCTCGGGCTCGTCCGAGTAGGGGTCCGGACGCCCGGAGCCTTCGGGCGGCGGCGGGTATGGGTAGCGCGGTCTGTCTTCAGTCATCTCTGCTCTTTGCCTCCTCGCGGGTCGCGGAGGTCACCCCCCGATCGGCGCCCTCGGGTTCGCCCCCCAGAAGACCAGGGTGCCCAGCATTCCGATCACGTGGACTAAGACGATGTTCAAGACCATCGACTTCGCGGTCGCCGTCCCGACCCCGACCGGCCCCCCGGAGGCGGTGTAGCCGTAGTAGCAGCCGACTAAGACGATCGCCGTCGCCATGACCATCGCCTTGACGAGGCTGAACACCAGGTCGGGGGGGTTCTGGAACATCCAGAAGATCAGGAAGTAGCCCCCCGAGGAGGTGTCGCCGATCTGCTTGACCACCGCGAGGTAGGAGGCGAAGTAGCCGATCCCGACCGCCGCCAGGTACATGAACGGGAGGGTCAGCCAGGCGCCGAGCAGGCGGGTCGCGGCGAGGAAGGTCATCGGCGGGACGCCCATCACCTCGAGGGCGTCGATCTCATCAGAGATCCGCATCGCGCCGAGCTGGGCGACGATCCCGGTCCCGACCTTGGCGGCCATCATGTAGCCGAACGCGTAGGGGATCACCTCGCGCAGGTCGCACAGCGCCGCTATCGCACCGGTGGACGACGTCGCGC
>JBOGZB010000196.1:0-2199 GCA_050697175.1 Solirubrobacterales bacterium
CACGCCGATGACCGAGTTCGCCAAGGAGCAGGTCAAGGCCGAGGAGATGATCCGGCCCGAGGACATCGCCGAGTCGGTTCGCTTTCTGCTTCGGACCTCGCCCGCCTGCCAGGTGCCCGAGATCGTCTTTGCACGGCCCGGCGACGAACTGGTCTAGCGTCGCCGCAAGCGCCGGCGCGGCAGCCGACGTGGAGAGATCAACCGCTCGATCCGACGCGCCGTGAGCGAGCGCTTCCTGGTCGCCGCGTTCGGCGACGCCGGCCACGCCTTCCCGGCGATCTCGCTCGCCGCCGCGCTCCAGGGTCGTGGCCACACCGTCCTGGTCGAGACCTGGGAGCGATGGCGCGACGCGGTCGAGGCCGAGGGCATGCGATTCACCGCCGCCGAGGAGTACGAGACCTTCCCCCCTCCTCCGCCCGACGCGCGGGATCAGACCTCGGCCGCGGATGCCGCGCTGGCCCTGCTGCCCCTGTTGGATGACTTCGAGCCCGACGTGGTGATCAACGACATCCTCACCCTCGCGCCGCTGCTGGCCGCCGAGCGGGCGGGCGTCGCGCGGGCCACCCTGATCCCCCACGTGTATCCGGTCCACGAGCCGGGCCTGCCGTTCTTCTCGGTCGGCGCCCAGCCGCCCCGGACCGCGCTCGGCAAAGCGGCGTGGCGGGCCCTGGGGCCGATCCTGCGAAGCGGGCTTCGCCGCGGGCGCCGCGAGATGAACGAGACCCGCGCGGCGGTCGGGCTTTCGCCCACCGACGGACTGCATTCCGGGATCAGCCCGGCGCTCGCGATGGTCGCAACGTTCCCGCAGCTCGAGTACCCACGGCGCTGGCCGGATACGGTCGACGTCACCGGGCCGATGGAGTTCGAGCTCCCCCATCCGGAGATCGAGATTCCGGGGGGCTCCGAGCCGCTGGTCGTGGTCGCGCCGAGCACAGCGCAGGATCCGGAGCTGCGGCTCGTCCGCGCCGCGCTCGAGGGGCTCGCGGGCGAGCCGGTTCGAGTCGTCGCGACCACCAACCGGCCGAATCACGGCTCGGAGCTCCCGGTGGCGCCCGCCAACGCCGTGCTGGTCGACTGGCTCTCCTACTCGCAGGTGCTGCCGCAGGCGGCCCTCGTGATCTGCCACGGCGGGCACGGGACGGTGGCGCGCTCGCTCAGCGCCGGGGTACCCCTTCTGTGCTGCCCGCATGTCGGAGACATGGCGGAGAACGGCGCTCGGGTGGCCTGGGCGGGCGCCGGGCTGACGATCCCCTGGCGGCTGCTCGAGGCCGGCTCGGTCCGCGCAGCAGCGCGTCGCGTCCTCTTCGACCGGCGCTTCACCGATCGGGCGAGGTCGATCGGCGAATCGACGCGCCGCGGCGACGGCGCGTCGCGGGGCGCCGAGCTGGTCGAGCGCCTCGCCTCCGAGGGCGGCCGCTCGCCGAGCTGAGCGACCGAGCTCCGGGGGCGGGATTCGAACCCGCAACCCTTCGGTTAACAGCCGAATGCTCTGCCAGTTGAGCTACCCCGGATCGCGAAGCCGTCCGACGGTCGGAACGGCTGCCGTTCGGGAACTGTAGGTCAGCTCGCCCGCGCCCGTCCACGCGAAGGCGATGACGACCGGCGCCTTCAGCCCGCGCCGGCGGTCTCCCAGTGCGCGATCCTCTCGGCGAGCTCGGCTCGCCGGCGCTGAAGCTCCACCGGGGGGTCCCCTCCGCTTCGTTGAGCGTCGTTGATCCGCCCCTCGATCGCCGCCTGCTCGAGCTGGAGGAAGTTGAGCTCCATCGCCTGGGGGTCGCCCGGCTCGCGCTCGGCGCTCATCACCAGCTCGGTGATCAGGGAGAGGAGCTCGCCGTCCTCACGCGGCAGGCCCACGAGCGGGTCATCTAGATGCCCCGCGAGCCATTCGCGCGCCCTCTCAGCCTGCTCGGAGGTGAGGTGCTCGGGCTCGAGCTTGGCGAGCAGCTCGCGACCCTCCGCAGGCGAGGCGATGCACATCGCCAGCAGGGCCCGCTCACGCCGCTCCCTCGAGCTCAGCGATCGCCGCGGAGCGGCCTCGCCCGGCTTCGGCACCGCCACCGCGGGGGCGGGGTCGCCGTCGGTGCGCCGGCCCGGTCCCCGTCCTTCGCCGCGGACGCGTCTCGTGACCAGTGCCGGGTCGGCGTCGAGGCGATCGGCGACCAGCCGCGCGAGCTCGTCGCGGCTGATCGACTCCCCCAT
>JBOGZB010000197.1:0-2770 GCA_050697175.1 Solirubrobacterales bacterium
GCCTCGAGCTCGTGGCGGCGCACCCTCTCGAAGGTCCGCTGGGCGATCACCCGTTGGCCGGCGATCGCGTCGCCGACCACTCCCAGCCCGAACATCTGGACGGCCGACAGCGCGAGCACCGCCCCGAGGATCAACGACTGGATGTGGCCGCTTCGGTCGCCGTGCAGGATCCAGTCCACGAGGAACGGCGTCCAGGCGGCGAGCGCCGCCACCCCGAGCGCCGCGGCGACGATCGTGAACACCCGAAGTGGCTCGTAGAGGACGTAGGCGCGGAACACGGCAACCGCGTTTCGGCGAACGTAGCGGGCGGTCGAGTCGACCAGGCGAGAGTCGCGGGTCTCGGGGTTGGTGGCGATCGGGACGTGCTCGACCGCGACCAGCATCTTGCCGGCCTGAATCAGGCTCTCGAGCGTGTAGGTGTAGTTGGAGACCACCTGGAGCTGGAGCGCGGCCTCCCTGTTGTAGGCGCGAAAGCCCGAGGTCGTGTCGGGGATCCGGGTGTCCGACGCGCGGCGAACGACCCAGCTCCCGAGCCGCTGGAGGAGCTTCTTTGAGGCCGAGAAGTGCTCGATGTCCTTGACCTGCCGATCGCCGACCACCATGTCGGCGCGGCCGGCGAGGATCGGCGCGACCAGGCTCGGGATCCCGCTTGCCGGGTACTGATGATCGGCGTCGGTGTTGACGATCACGTCGGCGCCGAGCTTCAGGGCCGCGTCGATCCCGGCCTGGAAGGCGGCCGCAAGCCCCTTGTTGTTTGTCAGCCGGACGATGTGGTCGACGCCGTTCGCCCGCGCGACCTCGATAGTCCGATCGGCCGAGCCGTCGTCGACCACCAGCCACTCGACCGAGTCGAATCCGTCGAGCTCGCGGGGCAGCTCACGGAGCACTCGAGGTAGCGTCGTCTCCTCATCCAGGCACGGGATCTGGATCACGAGCTTCATCGCCGGGCCATGGTAGCCGCGCCGAGGGGCCGATTCAGCCCGTTGGCGGCTCTATTCGGAGAGCTCGACCCGCTCGATGACCTGAGGCTCGACCGGGCGGTCGCCCGAGCCGGTGGGCGTCGCCTCGATCGCGTCGACCTGGTCCATCCCCTCGGTCACCTGGCCGAACACGGTGTGCTTTCCGTCCAGCCACGACGCGGCCTCGGTCGTGACGATGAAGAACTGCGAGCCGTTCGTGTCCGGGCCCGCGTTGGCCATCGCCAGCGCGCCGCGGACCACCTTGTGGTCGTTGAACTCGTCCTCGAACGTGTAGCCGGGCCCGCCCGTGCCAGTCCCTTCCGGGCAGCCGCCCTGGATCATGAAGTCGCGGATCACCCGGTGGAAGATCAGGTCGTCGTAGAAGCCATCGGCGGCGAGCTTTCGAAAGTTCTCGACCGTCTTCGGCGCGTCCTCGTCGAACAACTCGATCGTGATCGGCCCGGCGCTCGTGTGGAGGGTGGCGGTCGACATCGCGCCCGGCACTCTAGCGGGGCGCGTGAGGCGAGCGGGACGGGGCTCGCGGGTCGCGTGAGCCGCAGAGTCGAGCCTCGCGGGCCCGCATCCGCCGCCGAGTCGAGCCTAAGCTGTGGCCGTGAACCCATCGACGAGCCGGGGCCTTCGCTGGTTCTTCGGCGTCTCGGCGGTGCTGGCCGTGATCGCGGGCATCGAGCTGTTCATCGGCGCCGCTCGAACCGACCGCTTCTTCTCGTGGACGATCGCCCCGCCGCTGACCGCGGCGTTCATGGGAGCCGCCTACTGGGCCGCCTGCGTGCTCCTTGCCTGGGCGGCGCGCCAGTCGGACTGGTCGCGGGCCAGAACGGTGCTCCCGCCCGTCTTCACCATCGCGGTCCTGCTCTTGGCGGCAACGCTCATTCACCTTGACCGCTTCCACCACGACCTCTACGGGCGGTTCTGGCTGGTCGTCTACCTGATCGTCGTGCCGCTTCTGACCTATCTGATCTGGGCTCAGCCGAAAGACGGTGCCCCACCGACTCCGCCGTCGCTGGCGCTCGCCTCCTGGCTGCGCGTGGCGCTCGTCGGGCAGGCGCTCGTCCTGCTCGCCTTCGGGGTCCTCTTGTTCGCCGCCCCCGTCGGCCTGAGCTCGATCTGGCCGTGGCCGCTCACCCCGCTGACCGGCCGCGCAATCGCCGCTTTCCTGTGCGGGTTCGGGATCGCGGCCGCGGTCGCGGTTCGCGAGAACGACCTCGACCGGTTGTTCGGATCGGCGCTCGCCTGGGCCGCGCTCGGCGCGCTCGAGCTGGCGGCGGTGGCGATTCACGCCGGCGACCTCACCTCGAGCGCGGCCGGCACGGTGGCCTACGTGGCCTTCTTCGGCTCGGTGCTCGGCCTTGGGTCCTACGGCGCGATCGCGGGTCGCGACCGGCGTCGGCCGATCGAGGACTGATCGGCGTGGCCGCCCGAGGGTCGGGACGTATCCGTCGGATCGCTGACGTCGAGCGTCAGCCGCGGGTGGGAACGGCGGCGCGGATCGGGTCCGGTCGGCGGCCATAGAGCCGCTCGCGGATCTCGAGCTCGACCGCGGTCGTGTCCTGCTCGCCGCCGAGCGGCTTGCCGCAGCCGCCGCAATGCGCCACGTAGGTGCGCCGCGCGAACGTGAAGCTGGACTTTCCGCAGCTCTTGCAGGTGATCAACGGCAAAGCATTCCGCCCTTCCCGATCTGGTCTCGCCTCCGGCCAAGCCCGCGGGCCACTGCCCACGGTCCGACCGATTACTGACCTGCGACTCTACCTGATTTCAGGTAATAAGAGCCTCACCACCCGCCCCTCCAC
>JBOGZB010000198.1:0-2030 GCA_050697175.1 Solirubrobacterales bacterium
GACCGGCGGCTGGCGACGAGCTGCCGTCCCGCCTGGTTCGTCGAGCCGGCGCTCGATCGGCTCGACGGCGTGCTGGAGCGAGGTGTAGTTCAGCTTCATGACGTGATCGGCGCCCGGCGCACCGTCCTCCGCGAGGCCGCGGGTCAGGTTGGCGTGGACGACGTCGAACCCGCCCGATCCCAACCCGAGGTCGAGCGCCTCCACGTTGACGATCACCTCGTCGCCCTCCCCCATCGCGCCGACCAGCGCGTCGTCGGCCCAGGCGGGACGCCGGCTGTCGCCGACCTGCACCGTCAGCGGATCGGTTGCCACGACGATCCCGCGCCGCAGCCTCAGCATCGCGCCGCCGCCTCTTCGGCGAGCGCCTCGCAGACCGCGAGCATCTCGACCAGCCGGTCCCCGGCGACGCTCTCGGCGGACGTGTGGTTGGCCTCGGTTCCGTTGGCCAGCAGCACGCACTCGAAACCCGCGGCGCAGAATGCGTTTGCGTCGCTTCCTCCCCCGGTCGCGACCTCGCGGGGCTCGACCCCGCAGCGCTCGAGTGCGGCGCGGGCGGTGAGGACCGCCGGGGCGCTCGACGCCAGGCTATAGCCGCGGAACATCTCGCTCACCTGGACGTCGAGGTCGCACTCGTGCTCGCTCGCGGCCCAGGCGCAGGCGTCCGCCATCGCGCCGATCGTTGCGCTCGCTCGCTCGTCGTCGAGGCTTCGCGCCTCGCCGTCGAGGTGACAGTGGCCCGGCACGACGTTGGACGCCGATCCGCCGGAGATCAAGCCGACGTTGGCGGTCGTCTCCTCGTCGAGACGGCCGAGCTCCATGGCGACGATCGCCGCGGCGGCGGCGCGGATCGCGCTTCGCCCGTCCTCGGGCCGGACTCCCGAATGCGCCTCGATTCCCTCGAAGTCCGCCGTCATCCGCTTGTAGGTCGGGGCAGCGGTGATCACCTCGCCGATCGGGCTCGCATGATCGAGGGCAAAGCCGAATCGAGACCGAAGCGCGCCGACCTCGAGCTCCCCGGCTCCCCGGAGGCCGTCCTCCTCGGCGACCGTGAAGACCAGCTCGAGGCCGACCGCGGCCGGCGTGGCCGCGTGTCTCGCAGCGAGCTCGACGAGCACCGCGACCGCGGCCTTGTTGTCGGCTCCGAGGATCGTCTCGCCTCGGCTTCGAAACACCCCCTGGTCGAAGACGACCTCGATCGGCTCCTGATGGGGAACCGTGTCGAGATGACAGGCGAGCATCACCCACCCATCGCCTCGCCCCGCGATCCGCGCGACCAGATTGCCCGCGCCCGCCCGGGCCGGCCCCGCCGCCCCATCCTCGCCGACCTCGACGCCGAGGCTCCTCAGCTCGCCCAGGACGAGGTCCGCGACCGCGCGCTCGTCCCCGGTCGGGCTGGGCGTCTCGCAAAGGCGGGCGAACAGGTCGAGCAATCGCTGGTCATCGCTCATCGAAGCGGCAAGGCTACGAGCTAGTCGAGTCCGAGGGAGCTGAGGGCCTGATCATGGCCGTAGAAGACGTCGTAGCGCCACAGCCTGCCGTCCCACCGATATGCGGTCGAGGGTAGGCGGCTCGACTCGCCACAGCGACGTCAGGGCGAGCGGCGAGCCTCGACGTCCTCGGGGGCGCTTTCCAGGGGCTCGGACGTCGGCTTGACGCGGGCGCTCTCCGCAGCGCGGGTCGCGGCCGCGCCGACGAACTCGCGAAACAGGGGCTCCGGGCGAGTCGGACGCGAGTTGAACTCCGGGTGGAACTGCGAGGCGACGAAGAACGGGTGATCGGGCAGCTCGATGATCTCGACCAGCCGCTCGTCGGGCGAGGTCCCGCCGGCCACGAGCCCGGCGTCCTCGAGCCGCCGCCGCAGCATGTTGTTGACCTCGTAGCGGTGTCGGTGGCGCTTGTAGATCACGGCCTCGCCGAAGATCTCGCGAGCGCGCGTGCCCTCGTGGATCTTCACGGGGTCGGCCCCGAGCCGCATGGTCCCGCCCATGTCGGTGACCTCCTTCTGCTCGGGGAGCAGGTCGATCACCGGG
>JBOGZB010000199.1:0-9805 GCA_050697175.1 Solirubrobacterales bacterium
CTCGACGACCGCGGCGTCTGGAGGCACGCCCACGCCGTGAGCGACCGCGGTCACGGTCTGCCGGGCGTCGCCCGAGATCAGCTTCAGGTCGACGCCCTGGCGGCGCAGGAACTCGATCGTCTCGGCGGCGTCGGGGCGGAGCTGCTCCTCCAGCGCAACCAGGGCGCACGCCTCGAGCTTTGGCGGCGGCTGATGGGCGGGATCGTCGGGAAGGGGACCCTCGGTTTGGCCGAAGGCCACGACCCGCCGCCCGGCCGTCGTGTGCTGGTCGAGGCTCTGCCGGAGCCTCCCGGAGAGCTCGAGCGCCCCGGCCTGAGCCAGCACGTCCGGCGCGCCGAGGACGTAGCTGCGCGTCGAGGAGTCCCCCGAGAGCGTCAGCCCGCTCCACTTCCATGTCGACGAGAACGGGACCTCGGCGACGACGCGCTCGGCCTTGCCCGGGTAGCGCTCCGCGATCGTCTCGAGGGTGCGGTTGCGGGATCCGGCCGAGTGGACGAAGCGGGCGAGGGCCTCGTGGGCGAGCGCCGGGCGAGCCTTGTCGGCCACCTCGACCGAGACCAGGTCGAGGGTGCCGTCGGTCAGCGTCCCGGTCTTGTCGACGCACACGGTGTCGACCGCGGCCAGCGACTCCGTGGCGGCCATCTGCTGGACGAGGGTGTTCATCCGGGCCAGACGGATCGCGGCCACCGCCAGCGTGACGCTCATCAACAGCACCAGGCCCTCGGGGATCAGGGTCACCAGGCCGGCCGTGGCCGTTTGAGCTGCCTCGTGGAGACCGACGCTTCGGATCGAGAAGGCGAGCAGCAGGAGGACGGCGAGCGGCGCCAGGAGGATGGTCGTCGCCTTGAGGATCTGGTTGACCTCGAGCTGAAGCGGCGAGGGGGGGTGTCGGAAGGCGCGCGCCTCGCCCGCGACCTTCTCGGCGTAGCTGTCCTCGCGCACGGCGTCGACCTCATAAAGCGCAGCTCCGACGAGACAGAAGGATCCAGAGAGGAGCCGATCTCCGGCGCGTTTTTGAACTCCATCGGACTCGCCCGTCAGCACCGACTCGTCCATGGTCAGTCCGCGGGACGACACGACCACGCCGTCGGCGACGAGCTGGTCGCCGGGCTCGACCCGGACCACGTCCCCCGGGACGACCTCGTCGCCGCGGAGCTCCACACCTCGCCCGTCGCGGATCGCGCGGGCGCGGGGAGCGACGAGCAGAGCGAGTTGGTCGAGCGTCTCCTTGGCCTTCAGCTCCTGGCGGATCCCGATCGCCGAATTGACCACCGCGACGAGGCCGAACAGCGCGTCGGCGAACAGCCCGAGCGCCAGCATGAGGACGAAGAACCCGCCCAGGATCGCGTTGAACAGGGTCAGGACGTTGCCCGTGACGATGCTCGCGACCGAGCGGCTCGAGGGCGGATCGGGCGGGCCGAGGCGTGTGAGCAGACGCTCGGCCTCGGCGCTGCTCAGCCCCTGGGCTTCGATCGCGGCTTCCATCGGGACCATCTATAGCGGAGCGTCCGCACGCCCGCGCGATCTGACCGGACTCGTGGATTGCCCGGGCGCGTCGGGCCGGGGGCCGCCTCGACGGCGGGCGGCGCCCTGCTCGCCTCGCGTATAGGGTTCGAGCCGATGGCGCTGAAGCTCGGCCTCAACCTCGGTTACTGGGGGATCGGACCGCAGGGCGAGGAGGCCGTCGAGGCCGTCCAGGCCGCCGAGCGGGCCGGGTTCGACTCGGCCTGGGTGGCGGAGTCCTATGGCTCCGACGTGGTCAGCGTCCTCGCCTGGCTGGTTCCGCAGACGGAGAAGATCAGGCTGGGGGCCGCGATCATGCAGGTCCCGGCTCGAGCGCCCGCGGCCGCCGCGATGGCCGGCTGCACGATCGACGCCCTCTCGGGCGGGCGGTTCCTGTTCGGTTTCGGGCCGTCGGGCCCGCAGGTCTCCGAGGGCTGGTACGGCGTTCCCTACCCGAAGCCCTGGGGGCGGACGCGCGAGTACGTGGAGATCGTCCGCAAGGTCGTCGCCCGCGAGGATCGGCTCGAGTTCAACGGCAAGCACTACGAGCTGCCGCTGCCCGACGGCGAGGGAAAGGCGCTGAAGCTGAACTTTCACCCGGTCCGCGACCGGATCCCGATCTTCCTCGGGGCGATCGGCCGAAAGTCGGTCGAGCTCGCGGCCGAGATCGCCGACGGGTGGATCCCGATCTTCTCCTCGCCCGATGCCTTCCAGGCCACCTGGGGCGAGCACATCGAAGCGGGGCTGACGAAGGGCGGGCGTCAGCGATCGGACCTCGAGATCTCGCCCACCGTGCAGGTGGCGATCGACGGCGACCTCGACGCGGCCCGCGCGGTGGTGCGCGCCGGGCTGCTGCTCTATCTCGGCGGGATGGGGAGCCGAAAGACCAACTTCTACGTCGACCTGACGCATCGCTTCGGGTTCGGCGAGGTCGCCGACGAGGTGCAGGGCCTCTTTCTGGACGGCAAGCGCGAGGACGCATACGCCGCGATCCCGGACGAGCTGGTCGACGCCACGTCGCTGGTCGGAGACGAGGCGCAGGTCGCCGATCGGCTGGCCCGCTATGAGGCGGCCGGCGTCGATCGCCTGATCGTCTCGCCGATCAGCCCCGAGCCGGACCAGCGCCTCCACACCCTCGAGCGTCTGGCCTCGCTGACGAGCTAGCCGGGGGCTCCGCCTCAACCCCCACGAATGGCCAACATCAGGCGCGTGGTCACGCCGGTCGTAACGGCGTGGGTCGCTTACTCAATGACATGCATCCACAAGACGACCCACGTCTTGGGGCCAAGTCGCGGTTCATGCGCTTACGACCTGCCGCCCCGTAACGCGTCGCAACCCGCCCGAGCTAGCGACGAAGTCGCGGTGCCGGCGCTTACGACCTGCCGCCCCGTAACGCGCCCGAACCCGCCGGCAGCGGAGCCGAAGGCGAGCAGCCGGCGGAGTTATTCCGGAGCCGGAGGCGAGCAGCCGGCGGAGTTCTTCAGGAGCCTTCGGCGGAGTCATCTTCGGTAGCGGGCGATCAGGGCGGCCATCCTGTCCTGGGCGTTTCGGGCCGCGTCGAGGTTCGCGGTGCCCATCAGGATGGAGAAGGCGACCGTCCCGTGCCCGGCCTTGCAGTAGCCCGAGAGGGCGCTGACCGCGGTCAGGGTGCCGGTCTTGGTCCGGCAGCGCCCGTCGGCCGCGGTGCCGTTCATGCGGTCGGCGACGGTTCCCTGCTCGCCGGCGAGCGGCAGGGCGCGCCGGTATGCCCCCGCCCCGTGCCGCCGACTCATCGCCGCGAGCAGCCGGACCACCTGACGTGGAGAGGCGCGATCCGACCGCGAGAGCCCGGAGCCGTTCTCCATCTCGACCCGGGTGCCGATTCGGCGGGCGAACTTCTTGACTTTGTGGACGCCCCGTCGCGTGGTCCCCTTGGGACCCGCACGGCCCGCCGCGAGGCGCTTCAGCAGCATCTCGGCGAAGAAGTTGTTCGACGGCCTCAGGGTCGCCGTGAGCAGGCTCGCCACCGAGGGGGAGCTGACGCTTCCGAGCGGGGGCTTTCGAAGGATCCGGGCCGGCAGGTCGGCGCGGCCGATTCCTCCCTCGACCCTGACCCCGATTCTCCGCAGCTTGCCCTTCAGGGCCCGCGCCGCGACGAGCTCCGGGTTGCCCGCAAAGTGGCCGTGGACGATGCCCGAGTCATACGAGAGTCCCGAGAGCGGTCCGAGCTCGCCCGAGGCGTCGACGCCGCTGGTCGGGATGCTCCGGCGACGGTCGAAGATCGAGTCGTCCACCCGAACCTGGCCGCTGATCCGCTTGATGCCGGCGCGACGGATCTCGCCGGCGAGCTCGCCGAGCGGCGTCAGCGGGACCCCGAAGCGCCGGGAGAACGATCCCTTGCCGAGCGCCGGGTCACCGGCCCCGACGACCACCACGCTCCCGTGAAGCGTGTGTCGGCCGGGGGCGCGTGCCCCGCGCTCGTAGACCCTCGTCTTGAAGGTGGCCCCGGGGCCGAAGCGGTCGAGCAGCGCGGCCATCGTGAACAGCTTCGTATTCGAGGCCAGGGGCCGGGGGCGGCGCGATGACCAGCTGAACAGGGTCGAGTTCCTGCGGGCGTCGAGGTCGGTGACGAAGGCGCCGCCCGTGCCGCCGATGTGGCGCATCTGCTTGGCGAGCCCGTGCTCGAGGCGGCCGCGCGAAAGCGACGCGTCGGCCGCGGCGGGCGCCGCCGCCAGCAGGCCGGCGACGACCGCGAGACCGATCGCGAGACGGCTCCGACGCAGTGGTTGCCCAGATCGATCGCGGATCCGGTCATAATGCCCGTCAGCCATGGGGAAGGTCGTCGAGCTCGAGACCCCGCGCACCCAGACGCGCGGATCTCGGAGCCGAAGAGGTCGGAAGCGCCCCTCCAAGACCGCGCTCGTGTTGGGCGGTGGAGGGTTCACCGGTGGCGTTTACGAGATCGGCGCGCTGCGCGCCCTCGACCTGCTGGCGGTCAACAGCACGATCAACGAGTTCGACGTCTACGTCGGGACGAGCGCCGGCGCCTTCGTGGCCGGCATGGTCGCGAACGGGATCACCCCCGAGGAGATGATGCGGGTCATCAATCACGACCTCCCGTCGCCGCTCTCCGACATCTCGCTCGGCACTCTCCTGCGACCCAACTACCGGGGCTTTCTCCGGAAGTCGGTCACCTTCCCGCTCCGGATCGCCGGGGTGGCTCGCGAGGTGGTCACGCATCTGGGTGAGCTCTCGGCGATGGACATCGCGACGGGACTAGCGACCGGGCTCCCGGCGGGGATCTACACCGGCGCCGGCATCGAGCGCTACGTGGCCGAGGTCCTCTCCGACCCGGACCGCAGCGACGACTTCCGCCTCCTCGAGCACGAGCTCTACCTGACGGCCACCGACCTCGACACCACCGAGCGAGTGGTGCTCGGGGAGGGGGAGTGGGCCGACGTCCCGATCTCCACCGCGGTGGCCGCCTCGGGAGCGCTGCCGATGGTCTATGAGCCGGTCGAGATCAACGACCGCGAGTACATCGACGGCGGGATCCGCTCGACGACGAACGTCGACGTCGCGGTCGAGCACGGGGCCAAGTTCATCGTCGTCATCAACCCGATGGTCCCCTACGTCAACGACTTCAGCAAGCGGATCCCGACGATCACCGGCAACCGGGCCCGCCGCGTATCGGACATGGGGTTCACGGCGATCGGCAACCAGGCCTTCCGGCTGCTTTCGCACGAGCGCCTCCATCTGGCGGTCGAGTACTGGGAGCAGCGCTATCCCGGCGTCGACATCATCCTGATCGAGCCCGAGCTCGACGACGAGGTCATGTTCGGGACCTCGATCCTCGACTACAGCGGACGCCTGGAGATCGCCAAGCACGGCTTCGAGTCGGTGACTTTGAAGCTGGCGCGCGACTACGAGCGCTACAAGTCGATCGCCGAGCGCCACGGGATCCAGATCTCGGCCCGGCGCGTGCGCCACGTGCTCGACCAGGTGGAGCGTGAGGAGGAGCACCTCTCGGCCTGGCGCAGGGTCCTCGAGCAGACGACCGCAGCACTGCTCCGCCAGCAGCCGGGCGCGACCGCCTCGCCTCCCGAGTAGCCGGCCCTAGTCCGAGTACAGGGACTCGATCTGAGTCTCGTACTTGCGGGCGACCACGGCTCGCTTGACCTTCAGGGTCGGGGTCAGCTCGCCGCCCTCCTGGGAGAGGTCACGAGGGAGGATCGCGAACTTCTTCACCTGCTCGACCCGGGCGAACTTCTCGTTGATCCGGTCGACGTGGTCTGAGATCGACTCGCGGACCTTCGGGTCGGAGGCGAGCGCTTCGACGTCATTGGGGAGCCCATGGTCGGCGGCCCACTTGACCGCCTCCTCGGGATCGAGGGTGACGAGCGCGGTGAGGAACGGCCTGCGGTCCCCGATCAGCACGCACTGGGAGACCAGCGGGTGTTGCTTGATCTCGGCCTCGATGTTGGCCGGCGTGATGTTCTTGCCGCCCGCGGTGATGATGATGTCCTTCTTGCGGCCGGTGATCTTGATGAATCCGTCCGGGTCCACCTCGCCGAGGTCACCGGTGTGCAGCCAGCCGTCGACCAGCGTCTCGCGGGTCGCCTCCTCGTTCTTGTAGTAGCCCTGGAACACGTTCGGCCCTCGGACCAGGATCTCGCCGTCGTCGGCGATCCTGACCTCGCAGCCGGGGAACGGCTTGCCGATCGTCCCGAACTTGAACGCCTCCGCCGTGGAGATCGTGGCCGCGGTCGACGTCTCGGTCATCCCCCATCCCTCGACCACGAGGACCCCCGCCGCGTCGAAGAACCGCAGTATGTCGGGGTTTATCGGGGCCGCTCCGGTGACCGCCTCGATGATCCGGCCCCCGAACAGGTTGCGGATCTGGGCGAGCACGAGCCGGTCGGCGACCTCGTACTGGATACGAAGCGGCGGCCATGCGGTCCGGCCCTCGCGCTGCGCCTCCCGCATCCTGCGGCCGACCCCGACCGCCCAATCGAAGACCAGCTTCTGGGGCCCGCCGGCCTGCTCGACCTTGGACGTCGCGGCCGTGTAGATCTTCTCGAAGATCCTGGGCACCGACGGGAAGTAGTGGGGCTTGACATCCGCCAGGTTGGGCAGGATCTTCGTCGCGTCGCGCTCCCAGTAGGCGAGCTCGCCGCCGACCTCGAAGCTCAGGAGCTGGATCAGCAGGGCGAACGAGTGGGCCAGGGGCAGGTAGAGATAGGTGACGCGTTCGGCCTCCAGAACGCTCTGCGCCAGCGCCATGTCGATCATCGCCCGGTAGTTGCCGTGCGAGATCACGCATCCCTTCGGGGGACCGGTGGTGCCCGACGTGTAGATGAAGGTGCAGATGTCCTCCGGCGTCACCGAGCTCCAGCGGGCCTCCCAGTCGTCGGAGCCGAGCCCGCCTCCGCGGCCGATCAGCTCGTCGGTGGAGATCGCGCCTTCGCCTGAGCCGCTGATCAGGATCACATGCTCGAGCTTCGGGCACGCGTCACGAACCTGGCGGACCTTGTCGAGCTGCGCCTCGTCCTCGACGATCACGACCTTCGCGTCGGAGTTCTCGAGCACGTACTGGCACTCCTCGGGGGAGTTCGTCTGGTAGATCGGGACCACGGTCGCGCCCGCCGAGAGCGCCGCGAAGTCGTAGTAGGTCCACTCGGGCCGGGTGTTCGAGAGGATCGAGACCTTGTCGCCCTTCTCGACCCCGAGCGCCATCAGCCCGAGCGACAGATGCTCGACGGTCTCGCCGACCTCCGCGAAGGTCCGCGTGCTCCACGCCGTTGCGCCGTCCTCCTTGAAGCGCACCGCCTTGAGCGACCCGTGGCGTCGCGCCGCGAGAGGAAGCAGGTCGGCCACGGTTCCCGGCGCGAGCCCGGCCGCGACGTCAGAGCCGACGGTCGCAGTCTCCACAATCTCCTCCTTCGCCTTACGACGGAACGAGCGGACGGGTCGCCGCCCGGCTCACAAGGCTATCTCAGCGAACCCGATCAGGCAGCCGTCTGTGCCTGGCTCGGGCGCCGAGTGACCCGGCGCATCGAGGATACGAACAGGGTCTTGTCGATTCGGCCGTTGAAGATCGGGACGCCCATCTCCATGCACTTGGAGATCACCTCGCGCCGCTTCATGTGGACTTCCTCGGCGAGCTCGGTGGGCGTCAGGTGAATGGCCACGCAGAAATCTCCTCCTGTTGCTTGCCTGCCAGTCGAGTTTTATCGCTAAAGACGGACATGTCAATCATTTCGCCCGCAATTTCCGGACATCAGACCGGGTTCGGCACGTCGATGAACTCGTGCCCGACATCGAACCGCTCCGCGATCAGCCCGCCGAGGTGCCGGATGCCGAGCGTCTCGGTCGCATAGTGCCCCGCGGCCATGAAGTGGATCGCGCCCTCGCGCGCGTCCGCCATCGCGTGCTCGGCCGGCTCTCCGGTCAGGAGTGCGTCGAGGCCGAGATCCACCGCCTCGTGGATCGCCGAGGCTCCCGCGCCGGAGATGATCCCGATCGACCGAATCGTCGTCGGGCCGGCATCGAAGACGAGGGGCTCCCGCCCGCAGACCTCCGCGACCCGGCCGAAGAGCGCCTCCGCCTCGACGCCCTCGGGGTGTCGGCCGATCGCCCCGATCGGCCGACCCTTGACCTCCGCGAACGGGCGCGGATCGGGCTCGAACCCGAGCCGGTCGCGCAGCAGCGCGTTGTTTCCGATCTCGGGATGGGCGTCGAGCGGCAGGTGATAGCCGGCCACCGACAACCCTTGCTCCAGGGCGATCCGCAGGCGGTCGGCCATCTGCTCGCTGAGCGCCCGGGGATGGAAGTCCCAGAACAGGCCGTGATGGACGAGCAGGAGCTGAGCGTCGGCGCCGGCCGCCCTCTCGAGCAGCTCGCGATGGGCCGAGACCCCGGTGACCACCCTGGACACCTCGGCGGCGCCAGGAACCTGGAGCCCGTTCGGCCCATAGTCATCGAACGCGTCGATCGCGAGCAGCTCGTCGCAGAAGCCAACGATCTCCTCGCGTCCGGCCGCCATGCTCGGGAGATGATTCCACGGCCCCGGGCGTGTACCGCGCCGGCATCCGCCATCTACGATGTCGGCATGCCCGAGGCGACTGGACCGATCGCCCCCGCGGACTCCTTCCTGGAGTCGCTGATGGACACCGAGCTCTATTCGATCGGCGCCTACTTCTGCGACGAGCATCCGGACCTCGTCGACGAGGTCGTGACCCGAAGCGAGGAGATCGAGCGACGCGGGCTCGAGGCGTACGCCGAGTCCGGTGGCGACCCGATCGAGGAGAGCTTCGAGACGCTCTTGACCGGGCTCGCGGTGCGCTACTACAAGGCGGTTGCCGGCTAGTGGCTTCACACAGGTGGGTCCCGCGCCTGCTTCTCGGGCTCGGCGCGGTGGCGCTGTGCGGCGCGATCGTCTCGATCTCGGTCGGAACCGGCGGTCCCAAGGTGATCAAGCTCCAGGGCGGCGATCAGATCCAGGAGCTGCTCGGCGGCATCCAGCAGGACGGCGCGGATCTCGGCCCACCGGACGCGCCGATCAAGATCTCCGTCTTCAACGACCTCCAGTGCTCGACCTGCGACAACTACGAGATCGACATCGTGGAGCCCTTGATCGAGGAGTACGCGCGGACCGGAAAGGCCCAGTTCGAGTTCCGAAACTACTCGCTGGGCTCCGCCGAGACGACGAAGGCCGCCTACGCCGCGGTCGCCGCGGGC
This sequence comes from Solirubrobacterales bacterium, assembly GCA_050697175.1. Classification (GTDB taxonomy): domain Bacteria; phylum Actinomycetota; class Thermoleophilia; order Solirubrobacterales; family 70-9; genus AC-56. The sequence goes on from JBOGZB010000199.1 coordinate 9,223, forward strand.
CAGCAGGACCGCGAATGGCAGTTCGTGGAGACGTTCTTCCACAACCAGGACGCCACCGGGAACGCCGTCTCGAGCGACTTCCTCGACGACATCGTCAATTCGATCACCGACCTCGACCGGACGACCTGGCAGCAGGACATGGCATCGCCCGAGGTCAAGGCCCGAGTCGACGCCGATGGAACGCTCGCCGCCGATTACGGCCTCCGGGTCACGGGCCCCTCGATCATCGTCGAGGGTCCCGGCGGCACCAAGGTGCTTCAGGACTCGCCGACACAGCAGGACGTCGAGGCGGCGGTAGCTGCGGTGGAGGAATAACTCCGCCGGAAGCTTCGCCTCCGGCTACGTTTCCGGCGGGTTAGGGCCTGTTGCGTGGCGGCAGGACGTAGTGACTCGCGGTTGAGTCCAGCCACCCGCTGGAGCTAGGGACGAAGTCCCGGTTCAGTTGGCTACGTCCTGCCGGACGGCAACGCGCCCGAACCCGCCGACACCGGAGGCGAAGCCGAGGATGTCGGCGGAGTTATTCCAGGGATACCTAGAATGCATTTTTCGGGGCGTGGCGCAGCCTGGTAGCGCGCACCGTTCG
>JBOGZB010000200.1:0-2089 GCA_050697175.1 Solirubrobacterales bacterium
AGCCCATCTGGTCCCGCGCCCAGACGCTGTTCAGCCCATAGCGCGACAGTGTGGGCGCGAGATCGAAGAGCCGCTCGTAGCTTGCGCCGGGCCCGAAATGCGGGAGCATCAAGCCAAGTTTCACGCCTGAACGACCTCCATCTCGTATACCATCGATGACGCTGACCATCCTACTGAACGGAGGCTCCGCGGCGATGGAACCTTCACCCACAACCATCCGCGTCGCGGCCGTCCAGGCGGCACCAGTGTTCCTAGATCGTGACGCGACCGTCAAGAAGGCCGTCGACCTGATCGATCGGGCGGCCAGGGACGGCGCGAACCTGATCGTCTTCGGCGAAGGCTTTCTTCCAGGCCATCCGGTCTGGTTCCACCTCCTCCCGATCACCCACCCGGCATCGATCGAGCTGAGCACGCGGCTCGTCGATCAGGCCGTCACGATCCCCGGTCCCGAGATCGAAGCCCTGGGCGCCGCCGCCCTGCGGGCCCGGGCGGTCGTCGTCGTCGGGGTGATCGAGCGGCCGGACCCGGCGGCAAGCGTCCTCTTCGACAGCGTGGTGGTCCTCGGACCCGATGGCGAGCTCGTCGGTCGGCGCAGGAAGATCGTGCCCGCGGTCGGCGAGCGGATCGTCTTCACGGCCGGCGGAGGTCAGGACATCCGGACCTTCGAAACGCCGTGGGGCCCGCTGTCCGTCCTGCTCGGCGGCGAGAACGCCAACCCACTCCTGACGGCCGCGCTGCGCGGCATGGGCGCCCGCCTCCATGTCGCCTGCTGGCCACCCCACTTCAACAAGCCCGGGTTGATGTCGGAACTCATGACGATCACCGGCCGGGCGGTCGCCTATCAGAACACCGCCTGGGTGACCGCCGTGGCCGGAGCCTCGAGCCCCGAGGCGATCGAGCGACTGGCGACCACCGCCGAGCAACGGACCCTGCTCGAGGCAACGACCCGCGACGCCGCGTCGGTCGTCTTCGCCCCGCGCGGCGCGCGGCACGCCGGACCACTGGCAGGCGGTGACGGGATCCTCGTCACGGATCTGGATCTCGGGGCGGGCGTCTGGGCCAATCTTGTCAACCGCCACTACGACCGACCGGACCTGCTCCGCCTGACGGTCGATCGCAGGTCACGGCTTGCCGGTGGGACGCTCGACGACGCGCCGGCTGGGTCCGTCACAGGCTCCGCGGAGACCGTGCGGCAGGCCTTGATCGAGCAGTTCGGCGACCGCCTGTCGGCGGTCGAGATCGACGAGCTCGTCGCCCGGATCCTGACCGGAGTGACGCCTGACGACGCCGCAGCCGGCGGAGGAGCAAGGCGATGACGACGACGATCCACCTGGCCACCTTCTCCGGCGCCTCGTCGCTGCCGCTCTTCGTGGCGATCGAGATGGGCCACTTCGCGGCGCACGGACTCGAGGTCGAGTTGACCAAGGTCAAGAACAGCGATCAGCTGATGACCGGCCTGCTCGACGGCTCGTTCGAGATCGCCCATTCTGCGCCGGATAATTTCATCGCCTGGCGGGATCGGACGAGCACGGACATCGTCGCCTGGATCGGCGGAGCCGGCGGCCCGCTCGAACTCGTCGCCGCGCCGGGGATCGATCGCCTCGACGGGCTGCGCGGCCGGACGATCGCGGTGGACAGCCCGGAGAGCGGCTTCGTCAGCACGCTGCGGCTGATCCTTCGCGCCGGTGGTCTGGCCGAGGATGACGTCACCCTCGAGGCCCTCGGCTCGACGCAGCTTCGCTATCAGGCCCTGCTCGCCGGCAAGACGAGCGCCACGATGCTCACCCTGCCGTGGTCCCTCCTCGCCGTCGAGGCCGGTTGTTCGGTCGTCGGCGATCAGGCTTCGGTCCTGCCGCGGCTGCAGGGCTCGTGCGGCGCGAGCCTCGCAACCTGGCTCCGGGCCAACCCGGAGATCGCCGATGCGTACCTCCGCGCGCTCGTCGCCGCCCTGACCGACCTGTACACCGGCTCGCTGCCGGAGGCGGACGTCCGGCGGATGTTATCGGACCGTTACGGGATCGAGGAGCGGCACGTCGAAGTCATCCGCCGCGCGTTCGTCGATCCGGTCGTCGGCTGGCCGCCGTCCGGG
>JBOGZB010000201.1:0-14013 GCA_050697175.1 Solirubrobacterales bacterium
GCACCGAGCCGAGCATCAGAATCGGCGTGATCGCCGCGAAGACGAACTGGAAGTAGATCAGCGACGCCTGCGGGAAGGCGAGCTTGCCCACGCTCCCGAGCAGGGGAATCGTCCCCTGGTGCAGGAGCGAGGAGCTCGAGAGAACCGGCCCGGGCTTGCCCAGGAAGTTCCCGAAGAAGCTGCCGCCGCTGGCCCCGAGGATGTGGATCGGCGCGCCGAAGCCCATCTTGAAGCCGTAGCCCACCCAGGCGATCAGAACGATCGCGAACGCGATGAAAGCCATCATCATCGAGTTGACCGACCACCTCTTCTGCATGATCCCGCCGTATAGGACGACGAGGCCCGGAATGCTCATCAAGCCGACGAAGGTCGCGGCGGTCATCTGCCAGGCGTTGTCGCCAGGACTCAACCAGTGCATTGACTAGTTCCTTTCATTCTGGTCGCGGCAGGCGAGAGACAAGGCGCGCTCCCACACGGACGTCCTGCCCAATGGTTTGCCGCCGGAAAGGTTGCCCGCGACCGGGAGCGGTTCATACGGACACGTGTACAAAGATCGACCCGCCGGGTTCGCCCAGTTGTCGAATTCGCGAGCTCTGACGACCGCTAACCTGGCCACCATGCCGCTCGAGGCACACTGGGAGCGCACCCGCAGACCGCTGCGCGAGGTCGGCCGCCGGGAGCGGATCGTGGTGATCATCACCGTCGTCGCGACCGCCCTCGCCGTGCTCGTGCTGATCGCCGCGACGGCTGGGAAGACCCGCCCCGCGCCCGGCCCGGGATGCATCCGCGCGCCGATCGCGCACGTCATGGGGGCCGAGGAGCTGAACGCCTGCGGAGCGCACGCGAAGCGGATCTGCGTGCAGAACGCGTCCCTCCACGACCCGAATGCGCTCGCGATCCAGGCGAGCTGCCGCACGGCCGGCTACCGGTGACGTAGCGACCGAGCGCACCCCGCGGGTCGATCCGGACGGCGACAACATCGAGGCCGTCTGCCATCGGCCTGAGTAGGGAGCGACCACGGTCTCGCGGCCGGCGCCGTCCAGACGCGCGGTCGCTGCTCTGCGAAGCGCGTTTCAGACCCCGTTTAGACAGCGGGCCTATGTTGGCGATCGCTTCGGGCAAGGTCCCGGAGGCAAGCTGATGAGCGGTTCCGCGGCGGACGCCGACCCAACTCGTGGTGCAACCTCGGATCGGGGCGAGGTCGCCGTTTCGCCTCCCGGTGATCTCGTCCCGGATGCAGGCGGCTCGATCCAGGTAGCGGCCCCTGGGGTCGAGCGCGGGCGCCTGCGGTCGGTGCTGCGCGACCGGGCCGAGCCGCTCGCGCTGGTCGGGATCACCGCCCTTGCGGCGGTGCTTCGATTCTCGACCCTGAACGTCCAGAGCTTCGACCACGACGAGGCTGTGACCGCGATCCTCGTCCTTCACCCGAGCCTCGTCGCGACCCTCGGCGCGGTCGCCCACCTGGAGCGAAACCCGCCCCTCTACTACATGCTCGCCTGGGGTTGGTCGAAGGGATTCGGCACTGGCCAGGACGACCTGCGCCTCCTGTCGGCGATCTTCGGCACCCTGACCGTCCCGGCCGCGTTCCTCGCCGCCAGAGAGCTCGCCTCCCGCCGCGCCGGGCTGATCGCCGCCGCGCTCGTCGCCCTGAACCCGTTCCTGATCTGGTACTCGCAGGAGGCTCGCTCCTACGCCCTGATGGTCATGTTCGCGACCGTCGGCCTGTTCATGTTCGCGCGAGCCCGACGCGTCCCGAGCACGACGAACCTGGCGTTGTGGGCCCTCGCCTCGATGCTCGCCCTCCTATCGCACTACTTCGCGGTGTTCGTGATCGTCCCCGAAGCCGTTCTTCTGATCGCGCTGACGCGGGCACGCGTGCGCACCATGGCGGCGGTCGCCGCCACCGCCGCGGTCGGCCTGGCGCTCTTCCCGCTGGCGATCGTGCAGCAGAGCGGGCGGGCGGCGAGTCCCTTCGCGACCGAGGGGATCCTCGAGCGCGGGTGGCAGATCCCGGTCCATTTCGCCGCCAGCGCCGAGCCGCCGATTCCCGGGAGCGGAGCCGTCGGGCTTCTCCAGGTCGTGGCGGGAATCGGAGAGGCGGCTATCGCGCTGGCCGCGATCGCGATCCTCTGGCGAGCGGGGGCTCGCGATGAACGGCGGAGCGCCCTGGTGGTGGTGGGGATCGCGGTCGCCGCGTTCGCTGTCCCGATCGTGCTCGCGGCGGGCGGCTTCGACTTCGTCAACGCGCGCAACATGATCGCCACGCTGGTGCCTCTCCTGGTCGCGCTGGGGATCGCGTTCGGGTGCGCGCGGGCGGGGAGGCTCGGGATCGGGGCGGCGGCGGCCACCTGCTCGCTGTTCGCCGTGGTCCTGATCGCGGTCAACCTGGCGCCTCGGATGCAGCGGCCCGACTGGCGTGGCGCGGCGCAGGCGATCGGTCCCGCGCCGGCGAGTGGGATGGTGGTGACTCCCGCGCTCGGCCAGGTTCCGATCTCCTCCTACCTGGGGGCGAAGCGATTCAAGTTCGGAGCCCAGCCCATGCGGGTGCGAAACCTGGATCTGCTCAGCAAAGGACTGTCGACGGCCCCGCCACCGGGGGGCTTCAGGCTGGTCGGCGAGAGCCGCGTGGCGCAGGGGCGCCTGTGGCTGCGGCGCTTTCGGTCCCTTCGACCGGTATCGGTCGGCCCCCCGGTCGTGCCCAGCTCCCACCTGATCGCCGCGCGGGCGCACCGGTGGCACTTCGTCGCGCCGGCGCGACTCAAGAACCGAGGCTGAGATCCTGCGCCGCCTCGGATCGATCGCGGCGCTGCTTCTCGTCCTCGCCCCACAATGCGCCCAGGGCTCGTCGGGCAACCTGAGCCGCTACGTGAACCCGTTCGCCGGGACGATGAGGAGGACCTCCAACAGCGGCGCGGGCAGAACGTTTCCCGGACCGTCGATGCCGTTCGGGATGATCCAGTGGAGCCCCGACATGAACTCGCGCGGCTACCAGTACGCGACCCCCGGCGGGAGGCATGGCGAGATCACGGGGTTCAGCCTCACCCACCTGAGCGGGGCCGGTTGCCGCGGCTACCAGGACTTCCCGTTCATCCCGACCACGGTGCCGCTCGACTCCTCCCCGGTCGAGCCGGGCCACTCCAGGATCGACTCGAGGTTCTCCTCGACCTTCAGCCATGCACACGAGCGGGCCCGCCCCGGGCTGTATGAGGCGACGCTCCATCCCGGCCGGCCGAGCTCGACCAACGTCAAGCTGACCTCCGCGACGCGGGCCGCCGTCGGGCAGTTCAGCTACCCGCGGACGCGCTCGGCGACGATGATGATCGACGCCGGAGGCAGCGCGATGCCGGACAGGCTCGCCTCCGTGCACATCCACCCCGGCCGGCGCGAGGTGAGCGGCGAGGCGACGAGCGGTCATTTCTGCCTCCAGCGCTCCACCTATCAGGTCTACTTCGACGCCCGGTTCAGCCGCCCGTTTCGCACCTATGGCACCTGGAAGGGGCACCGGCTCGAGCGCCGGTCGGTGACCAGCAGCGACCATCGCTCCGATGGGCTTCCGCTGCGGCGGGCCCGTTCCGGGGCCTACGTGACGATCGACGCGACCCATCGTCCGAAGGTCACGGTCCGGGTCGGGGTCTCATTCGTGAGCGCCGCCGACGCGCGGCGAAACCTCGTGGCCGAGACGGGAGGCCACAGCTTTCGATCGATTCGAAATCGGGCCCACCGGGCCTGGGATCGAAAGCTCGACCTGATCCGGGTCAGGGGAGGCTCGCGTGCCGATCGGCGCACCTTCTACACCGACCTCTATCACGCGATGCTCGCGCCGCGGACGTTCAGCGACGTCAACGGCCGGTACACGGGCATGGACGATCGAGTGCACAGCGCCGGCGGCCACATCCACTACACGGACTTCTCGGGCTGGGACGTCTACCGCAGCGACATCGCCCTGCTCGCGCTGCTGGTGCCCGGCCGGACGAGCGACGTGATCCGCTCGCTGATCGCCGATTCCGACCAGAGCGGCTGCCTGCCGAAGTGGGCGTTCGCGAACGGCCAGACGATGGAGATGGTGGGCGACCCGGCCGATCCCGCGATCGCGACCGCGGCGGCCTTCGGCGCCGATGGCTTCGACGCGTCCGCCGCCCTCGGCGCGATGGTCAAGGGCGCGACCCGAAGGTGTCACAGCTCGAAGGAGCGCTACATCGAGCGCCAGGGGCTCGCCCCGTACAAGAAGCTGGGCTACATCCCCTACGAGCTCAACCATCAAGGCGGCGGCGCGACCGCGATCACGGGGAGCCCCGACGCGGTGCGCGGCTCAACGTCCACCACGCTCGAGTACCAGACGGCGGACTTCTCGATTGCCCAGTTCGCCGCCCGAGCCCTCGACGACGGCGCGACCTACGGGACGTTCATGCGTCGAGCCGCGCGCTGGACGCGGTCGTTCGATCCCGCGGCCGGATACATCGAGCCGAGACTTCGAAACGGCGCCTTCCCGCACCTCGGCCCCACCTCGAAGCTGGGCTTCGTCGAGGGCGACGCGGCCCAGTACCGGTGGATGGTGCCGTACGACCTCGGCGGCCTCTCGAAGCGGCTCGGCGGCAGCCACACGGCGGCGAGACGCCTCGACGCCTTCCTGGCCGAGCTCAACGACGTGAGGCGCGGGTTCCATTCGCGTCACGCCCTGCTGGGCAACGAGCCGACACTCCAGACCCCGTGGACATACGACTGGCTCAAGGAGCCGTTCAAGACCCAGCGAGCGGTCCGTCGCGCCGTCAACGACCTCTATGACGCGACACCTGCCGGCTATCCGGGCAACGACGACCTGGGTGAGCTCTCCTCGTGGTACGTGTTCGGCGCCCTTGGCCTCTACCCCGAGGTTCCCGGGGCGGGGCTGTTCGCCCTCGCCAGCCCGGTGTTCCCCCGCGCCACCCTCCACCTCCGGGGCGGCGACGTGATGATCGACTCGTCGGGGCCGACCCGCGACAACCCCTATGTCCGCCGCCTGCGGCTAAACGGAAACCTGTATCGAAAGCCCTGGCTTGCGTTCTGCTCGATCGCCTCCGGCGGGCGCTTGAACTACCGGCTGAGCGGCAAGCCGAGACGAGCCTGGGGCGCACGTGGATCGGAGCGCCCGCCCTCCTTCGACGCCCAGACGCCGTTTCCGTCAGGTCCATGCCGGTTCTGAGCGGCGAGACGGTGCGGCGGCACGGTGTGCGATGGTCGAACTGCGACACGAAGGGGGCGTTCGCGATTACAGTTCGCGCATGGCCTGGAGAGCACGCCTCGTCGCGGTCGTCGGCGCCCTGACGCTGGCGTTCATGCTCGGAACGGGCGCGGCCGAGGCGTCATTCAGCGCGCATGGCAGTGTCCAGCAGGTCTACGTGACGCATCTCGACCCCGGCGCGCAGATGTCGCTCCTCGACAATGCCGGCAACACCGTCGCCACGAGGCGGGCGGACGCCCAGGGCGGCCTGCTGTTTCGAGACGTCAAGCCGGGGACCGGCTATCGGGTTCGCCTCTCCCCCGGCGGTCCGAAGTCGGGGCCGCTCACGGTGCTCTCGACCCGGCCCGCGCCGCCGAGCAAGCAGGTCTACAACCAGTCGATCCCCTCGAGCGGCTACGGCTATCTGAAGACCCGCGACGGAACCAAGCTGGCGATCGACGTGCATCCTCCGCAGGACGTCACGAACGTCCTCCCGGTGGGCGTCCCGCCCCCGCACATCCCCTCCGGGCCCACGCCGACCCTGATCGAGTACGCGGGCTACGGATACGCGGACCCGGCGGGCCCTCAGAGCGGGATCGCGATCCTCGCCAACCTGATGGGCTTCACCGTCGTCGACGTCAACATGCGCGGCACCGGATGCTCGGGAGGCGCGTTCGACTTCTTCGAACCGCTTCAGGGCCTCGACGGGTACGACGTGATCGAGACGATCGCCCGCCAGCCCTGGGTCCAGCACCACAAGGTCGGGATGATGGGCATCTCCTACGGCGGGATCAGCCAGCTCTTCACGGCGGAGACCAATCCGCCGAGCTTGGCGGCGATCTCGCCCATGTCGGTGATCGACAACACGCAGACGACCCTCTATCCGGGCGGCGTGCTCAACACCGGCTTCGCCGTCAACTGGGCCAAGGAGCGGGTCCACGACGCCGAGCCCGCGGGACCAAACGGCGGGCAGAGCTGGGCCTACCAGCGAATCCAGAACGGCGACCAGACGTGCAAGGGCAACCAGGCCCTGCACGGCGAGGCGGCGAACCTGCTGGCCAAGGTCAGGGCCAACAACCACTACGTGCCGAAGGTCGCCGACCCGCTGTCGCCGGTTACCTTCGTCAAGAAGATCAAGGCGCCGGTGTACATGGCCTGTCAGTTCACCGATGAGCAGACGGGCGGCCACTGCCCCGACCTGGCCGAGCACTTCACGGGCACGAATCGCAAATGGTTCACGTTCACGAACGGAACCCACGTCGACTCGCTCGACCCGGAGACCTTCAACCGCTGCTACGACTTCCTGGAGCTCTATGTCGCACACCAGGCACCGATAGTCAACTCGGCGACGATCCACGCGGCCGGCCCGTTGATCTATCAGGAGGCGATGGGGATCCCCGGGGTGACGATGCCACCCGACCCGATCCAGACCGAGCCGACCTACGCGACCGCGCTCGCGGCGTTTGAGAACCTGAAGCCGATCCGCCTCTTGTTCGACAACGGCGCCGGCGGATCTCAGCCGGGCCAGCCAGCTCCCGGCTTCGAGCAGTCCTTCTCGAAGTTCCCGATCCCGGGCACCGCCGCCCACCGCTGGTACCTGGGCGCCGGCGGCGCGCTCCGCGGACAGAAGCCGACCGGCACCGGGGCCGACTCGTTCGACTGGAGACCCCATGCTCGGCCGCTGACCGACTTCACGGGCGACACTGCCTCCGGAACGAACGGCCTGTGGACCGCGACCCCGCCGTACAAGTGGCGACCCCCGCCGGCCGGCAGCGCGGTCTCATACCTGACGGGCAAGCTGAGCCACGACACGACCGTGATCGGCGCCGGGTCCGTCCAAGCATGGGTTCGATCCTCGACCCCCAACGTCGATCTCCAGGCCACGATCACCGAGGTGAGGCCCGACGGCAAGGAGACGTTCGTGCAGAACGGCTGGCTGCGGGCGAACGAGCGAAAGCTCGACCCCAAGAAGAGCACGCTGCTCGAGCCCACCCTGAGCCTCCGCGCCTCGGACGTGTCGCCGATGCCCCGCGGCCGCTTCGCCAAGCTCACAATCCCGCTCTACTACCAGGGTCACGCCTACCGGGCGGGCTCGCGGATCCGCGTCACGATCACCGCCCCGAACGGCGACCAGCCGATCTGGTCGTTCGGCGAGACGCAGCCGAAGGGGCCCGCCACGGTCTCGGTCGCCCGCTCGAAGAGCAAGCCGTCGAGCCTCGTCCTTCCGGTGGTGCCCGGGATCAACGTTCCGACCGGGCTGCCACCGTGCCCCGGTCTGCGGGGCGAGCCGTGCCGCGACTACCAGCGGTACGTGAACCACCCGGCGACTCCCTGACCCCACCCTGGCCCTGCTCGGCATCGTCCTGGGCGAGCTCGAGGGCGGGGCCTTCCTCCGCCGGATGAGTGACCGGTAGAGATCTGCCCTTCGATGCGACGATGGGGTGGTGGACCATCTGATCAGGCGAGGCCACGCCGGAGACGTGGAGCGGCTGAAGCCCCTTTGGCTGGCCTTGCGAAACCACCACGAGACGCTGCCGGCGATGCCGCCGGTGCGTTCCTTAGAAGAGTCATGGGAACGCCGAAAGGGCCAGTACCTCGACTGGCTCGAAAAGGATCAGTACACCCTGCTCGTCGCCGAGAGTTACGGCGAGCCGATCGGCTACGCGATGATCTCGATCGGCGACGGCCCCGCTACCTGGGAGCTGGGCGACCTGACTGCCGAGATCGAGACGCTTTCGGTGCTCGAGGACGAGCGCGGGCTCGGGGTCGGGCGCGCCTTGATGGAGGCGGCCGGCAACGTTGCGCGCGAGGCGGGAGCGCGTTCGGTCGCGGTGGGTGTAGCGCACACGAACGTCGACGCGATCCGGTTCTACGAGCGCGCGGGGTTTGAGCCGTTCTACGTCCTGATGGTCAGGCGCTGAACGGCGCAACCACCCTGTCAGGACCGAGCGCCTGCTTCTGCCGCCAGATCTCGGCTTTGTGTTCTAGTAGAGACGGCGGGAATCGAGCCCCAGCGAGCAGGGATTGCGAGCGGTGACGCGGGTGAGTTCCCGCAGTCGACGGGATGGAGACGGCGGGAATCGAACCCGCGTCCGCGGCCGCGATGCGAAGGCTTCTACAGGCTTAGCCGGCGCTTTGATCTCGTCCTCCGGGTCCGCGCCGGCGGGTGAGTCCGAAAGACCAGTCCCCTTGAATGTCTCCCGATGGCGAGGACGAACCGCTCGAGACGAGCCCACTTCTGAAGCCGGAGCCCCTCCCCGTGGGCGAGGGAGGGCCGACTCCTCACCTACTTAGCTTGAGCTAAGCGGCAAGGGCGAACTCATGGTCCGCACTTATGGTTTTTCCCGGGGTTTAACGAGGCCTCCGGGAACCTCGGCCTGCGACCTTTCGCACGGATCGACCACGTCGAAGCCTGTCGTCCCCATGCTATGTCGCATACAAGGGTAGCCGGAGTGTTCGCATCGGGTCGTCACGAGCGCCGACCACGCGCCACGGTACGCCGAGGTTTGGGCTCGCTGACTGAAGTTTGGTCCGGCCCCCGGACCAAATCCGGGTCACCTACCCATGGTTTAGCCGCGGCAGCCCCCACAGCAGCCTCGTGGCGACGCCCTTCAGGGTCACCTTGCCGTAGGCGTGGCTCGGGCTCGATGTGGTGAGGATCGCCACCGAGACGCGATAGCCGTGGCTTTGGAGGAAGGCGACCTGGTGGTCGACGGCTCCGGTCCCGCTTCCCCAGCCGCCCTTGAAGTGGAGCCGCCAGCCGTGGAGCGCAACCCGTCCGATCCCCCATCGCTGCGAGGGAACGATCCTGGTCAGCAGGTGGCGCGCGTACTGTCGATGGCGCCTCGGCACGTAGCGCTCGAACCGGTACATGAACCGAGCCTGGTCGCGGGCGCTGGTTCGACTGAGGCCCCAGATCGGGTCGTAGTGGAAGTCCCTCATCCGGGCGTCGTGGGCGAGGCGCTCGATCGCGCCGCGTCCGACGATGTCCCTGACTCGGGTCGCCGCGAGGTTGTCGGAGCGGCGGATCATCGGGCCGAGCAGTCTGCGGTCGGCGTGGCGGATCGGCCGATGGCGGACCGAGGGGCGCCGCAGGTAGGTGGCGAGGAGCATCACCTTGAAGGTGCTGGCCATCGGGACGGTGCGGGCGCCGTGATGGCCGTGGTAGTAGCCGTTCGGGCCCACCACGCCGTAGCTGATCTCGCCCGCCCGATGCCTGAGGTAGCGGTTCGCGAGCCCGAAATGGGCACGCCAGGCGAGCCGGGGCTTTGGCGCCGGCCCGGCCGAGGCAGGCCCGGTCCCCGCCGCGAGGGCAATCGCGAGGACGAGGGCGATGGCTGCGAGCGGCCGGCCCCGAGACCTCGGGGCGCCGCCGAGCGGGTCCGGCCGACGCCGATCGCCGATCGCCACCGCCCGAGGCTACATTCCCCGGCATGAGGACGATGCGGTGACAGCGCACCAGGGGGCGAGGCGCCTCTACCTGATGCGCCACGCGAAGTCGAGCTGGGACGACCCCTCGCTCGGCGACCACGACCGCCCCCTCGCCGGACGCGGGTGGCGAGCCGCAACGCTGATCGCCGATCACATGCGAGCCGAGGCGATCAGCCCCTCGCTCGTCCTGTGCTCGTCGGCGCTCCGGACTCGGCAGACGCTCGAGCGGATCGCGCCGGCGCTGGACGCCCCGGAGGTGTCGATCGAGCGCGAGATCTACGGAGCGTCGGCTGCGGCGCTGCTCGATCGCCTGCGGCGAGTCGGCGATGCGACGGGCTCGGCGATGCTGATCGGCCACCAGCCGGCGATCCGCGAGCTGACGCTCGTGCTCGCGGGCGACGGCGTCGACCTCGCTCGGGTCAGGGCGAAGTTCCCGACCGCGGCCCTCGCCACTCTGTTGTTCGTCGGCGAGTGGAGCGCCCTGTCGGCCGGAAGCGCGGAGCTGGTCGGGTACGTGAAGCCCAAGGAGCTCGTGGCCGAGCTCTAGATCGTCAGCTTGGCCTTCAGGTCGACCAGGAAGGAGTGCGGGAACCCGGGGATGCTGTCGAGCTCGTCGAGCGACTTGAACCCGCCCACCCGGTCCCGATAGGCGAGCACTCTGCCGGTCTGCGTGACCGAGAGGTTGTGTTCGCGAAGCTGCTCGTAGGTCGCCTCGTTCAGGTTCAGCGCGTCGCCGTGAGCCACCGTCGCAGCCGGTTCGGACACGGGGGGAGGCGGTGGTGGGGTGAACGCGGGAGGCGGCGGAGCGGGCTCGGCGACGGGCGGCTGCGCGGGCTCAGGGCCGGGCGGCGGCGAGACGAGCGGCTCCGGATCGGCGAACGGCTCGGGGTCGGAGAGCGCGGGGGGATCCGGCATCGGTGGCGCCTCGGGCTCGGCGATCGGCAGCTCGGGCTCGGCAGCCTCCACGATCTCGTGCTCGGAGGTCACCTCCGAGAGGCGGTCCACGGCTTCCTGGGCGCGCTGCTCGGCGTCGGCGGCGCGCTGCTCGGCGCCGGCGATCCGGTCGAGCATCTCTCGCAGCCGCTTCTCGCGGTCGCGCTCCTCCAGCTTCAGCTTCGCGATGTGCTCGGCGCGGGCCGCGCGCTCCTCGGCCTCGCTCGCCCGGGCCTCGACCTCGCGCAGGCGCTCGGAGGCCCGTTCGAGCGCTTCGGCAGTTCGCTGCTGCGTGTCCGCCAGCCGAGCCTCGGTCGCCTCCAAGTCGGCCGACACGGCCTGGTCGGCAGCGCGATCGGCCGCCGCGGACTCACCAGCGCCCGAGAGCTCCGTCTCGGCCGCGGAGAGGTCGACGGGGGCAGCCGGCTCGCCGAACGTCGGCGAGCTCGCCGCCGTGGCCTGCGCGTCGGCGAGGCGTCTCGCCGCCTCGGCTGCTTCACGCTCGCGCTCCTCCGCCTCGGCCCCCATCTGGCTGGCGCGCGCCTCCGCCTCGCGCTGAGTCTCCTCGGCCTCGCGGATGCGCTGCTCGGCCTCGGAGCGGATCCGCGCCTCCTCGGCGACCGCGGCGCTCTCGCCACCCTCGCGCTCGGCCGCATCGAGCCGGGCCATGGCCTCGGCCTCTGCGGCGTCACGGATCGTCCGCTGCTCGTCGGTGGGCGGCGCGGTTGCGTCGCCGAACGCCGGCGGGGCGCCGGACCCCGCCTCCGTAGGCGAAGGGTCGGGCTCGGGCTGCCGGGCTGCGACGGGAGTCAAAGGTGAAGGGGCGGGCGGAACCTCGGGGTGCGCGAGCGTCGGCGCCTCGGGCTGCGAGAAGGCCGGGGTCTCGGACTGCTCCACGGTTGGGGGCTCGGGCGGAGCGGGGGGTGCCTCGGCGGGCGGCTGCTGATCGGAGGAGCCGGCCCGGCTCAGCGCTGCCGCACCCGCGCCCGCTGCGACCCCTGCGGCGCCGGCGGCGATCGCCGCTTCAGCGGGCGAGACGCCCTCCCCGCCCTGGTGGGCGGTGACCGGAGCGGGCGGCGCCGGGGCGGCGGGGGCCTGCGGCTGGGCGGGCTCGGGAGCCTGCGGAGGTGCGGCGGCCGGCTGCGGGACGGCCGGGCCGGAGCTGCCCCGGGCGCCGCGCTTTGCGCGTCGCTCCTCTTCCTTGGCGCGCTTTTGCGCCTCGCGGGCGGCGCGACGCTCCTGAAGCGCCTGCTCGCGCTCCTGCCTGGCGCGATTGCGCTCGGCCGCCTTCGCCGCCCGCCGCTCTTCGCGCTTCTGCTTCCTCGAAGTCGGGGCTGCCGGCTGGCCGGCCTGAGGTGCGCCCGGCGCCGGTTGCGCGGCGGGCTGGCCGCCGCCCTTCTTGGCGGCCCGCTGCTCGGCCTTGAGCCTCTTACGCTCCTTGCGCTCGGCGTCACGCTGGGCGCGCACCTCGCGCTGGCGCTGGCGGCGCTCCTCGCGAATCCGCTTTCGCTGGTCGCTTCGGCTCTCGGGCGCTGCCGGCGCGGGCTGTTGGGCGGCCGTCTGCGCCGCCGCGGTCTGAGGAGCCGGCGGGGCGGCGGGGGGAGGAGGAGTGGATGGCGGCGGCATCGACTGGTTCGCGCCCGGAGGCGGTGCCGCGCTCGCGGCCGGGGGCTGTGCGGTCGCCGGGGGTGGCGCCTCGGGCGGGGCAGGAGGAGCCTGTCCAGGCACCTCGGGAACGGGAGGCTGGGCCTCGGGCTGATCTCCGCGGCGCGAGAGCCTGAAGGCGCGGTTCTTCTTCTTCGGCTCCTCGTCGCCGCCGCGACTGAGCCTGAACGAGCTCATCCCCCTAATCGTCGCATGCCGGCGGCTTCGACGGTCGCCCGGCGGGTTGCGTGGGCGCGTTGATGCGACATCGAGCCCGATCTGAACGCCTGCGAGGCGCCCGAGATCACCGAAGGCGCTGGCTGTGCTCGCGTTCGATCTCGCGCTGGACGTCGCGATCGCGGATCTCGCGACGCCGGTCGCGTTGCTCTTTGCCCCGCGCCAGCGCCAGCTCGACCTTCGCTCGGGAGCCCTTGAAGTAGATCCGGGTCGGGACCAGAGTCAGACCCCGGCGCTCGCTCCGACCGATCAGGCGCTCGATCTCGTACTTGTGGAGGAGCAGCTTTCGGGGACGCTCTGGCTCGTGGTTTTGATCGGCCGCGGGTGGATAGGGAGGGATGTGGGCGTTTCGAAGCCAGACCTCGCCGTGGTCGATCACCGCGTAGGCGTCGACGAGCTGCGCCTTGCCCTCCCGCAGGGACTTGACCTCGGTTCCGACCAGCTCGACCCCGCACTCGAACTTGTCGAGCAGCTCGAACTTGTGCCCGGCCCGGCGGTTGGTCGCCACGTCTGCGGAGCGCTTCTCCACCGACTCGGACGCGGCCTTACTGCGCTTCGACTCAGCCATCGCGCTTCTCCACGGGCGCCAGGTCGACCCGGCCGCGCGGCGCCTCGACGGACTCCACGCGGACCTCGATCGGATCGCCCAGCCGGACGGCCCGGCCGGTGCGGCGGCCGACCAGCGCCGTCTCGGTCTCGTTCAAGTCGAAACGCTCGCCGCGCATCACCCGGGCGGGCAGAAGGCCCTCGTAGACGTCGCCGAGCTTGCCGCCGAAGCGCACGAACGCCCCGGCGCCAATCACCCCCGAGACCTCGCCCTCGAACACGTGCTTCCACCCGGACTCGAACAACTCGCGGCGAAGCAGGAAGGCGCCGCAGACCCGATCCGCGTCGCGCTCGACCGCGATCGACTCGCGCTCGCGCTCCGAGCTCTGCACCGCCGCCTCTCCGACCAGATCGGGCCGGGGCTCGACCTCACCCGCGCCGATCGACGAGAGCAGGGCACGGTGGGCGACCAGGTCCGGGTAGCGCCGGATCGGCGAGGTGAAGTGCGCGTAGGCGCGACTGCCGAGCCCGGCATGGCCCAGGTTCCGGTCCGTGTAGTAGGCCTGTTTCAAGGACCGCAGCACAAGCGATGTATACGCGGCCCGCCCGTGGCCGCGCCGCTCGGCCTCGCGGGCGACCATCCGGCTGATCTCGCCGGTCAGCTCGCCGGCCTGCGTTCCGGACAGCCGCTCGGGGATCGGGGGAGTCGGCAGATCGAGTGCCGCGAGCTGCTCGACGAGGCGCTCGACCCGCTGCGGGTCGGGCTGCTCGTGGACCCGGTAGAGGGTGGGGACCCGGCGCCGCTCGAGGTGCTCGGCGACCTGCTCGTTGGCGAGGATCATCAGATGCTCGATCAGCCGGTGTGCCTCGCTCGAGGGGACCGATCGGGCCGCGATCACGGCGCCGTCTCGGTCGAACTCGAACTCGGGCTCGAACGACTCGACCTCGAGCGAGCCCGCGGCCCGGCGGGCGCCGAGCGCCGCCGCCGCCCGGCGGGCGAGCAGCTCGCTCTGGCCACGCGGCAC
>JBOGZB010000202.1:0-13766 GCA_050697175.1 Solirubrobacterales bacterium
GTCCCCCACCGGCTCGGGCAAGACGCTCGCCTTCGGAGTTCCGATCGCGGACCTGCTCGAGGCCGGGGATCGCAAGCCCGCGGCGCTGGTGCTCGCGCCGACCCGCGAGCTCGCGACGCAGATCGTCGACGAGCTGCACGACGTCTCCCGGGCCCGCGGCCTGACGGTCGCCCCCGTCTACGGCGGAGTCGGGCTCGAGAAGCAGGCACGCCGCGCCGCCGCCGCCGACATCGTGGTCGCGACGCCGGGCCGCCTCGAGGACCTGCTGAAGCGCCGCGCCCTCGACCTCTCGAACGTCCGGATCCTCGTGATCGACGAGGCCGACCGGATGCTGGACATGGGCTTCAAGCCCGCCGTCGACCGGATCGTCGCCCGAACGCCGGGCGAGCGCCAGACGCTGTTCTTCTCCGCCACGCTCGAGGCCGCGGCCGGGAGGCAGGCGCGCGCCTACACCCGCGACGCCCGCCGTCACGTCCACGAGCCGGAGCCCGACGACGTCGGCGAGATCTCGCACAGGTTCGTCCACCTCGCCCACGAGGCGAAGGTATCGGCGCTGGTCTCCCAGCTTCGAGACGCGGAGCGCAGCCGAACGCTCGTCTTCGTGCGCACCAAGCACGGGGCCGACCGGCTCGTCAAGCGGCTCGGCAAGCACAGCCTGCCCGCCGTGGCGATGCACGGCAACAAGTCGCAGCCGCAGCGCCGCAAGGCGCTGGGCCGCTTCGCTCAGGGCGATGTCGACACCCTGGTCGCGACGGACGTCGCCGCAAGAGGGATCGACGTCGACGACATCACGCACGTCATCAACTTCGACGCGCCCGGTGACCGTGACGCATACGTTCACAGGGTGGGTCGTACGGCCCGTGCCGGGCGCGATGGCACGGGCATCAGTTTCGTGATGCCTGACGAGGCAGGGGAGATGTCGAGGATCGCGGCCAGCCTCGGGCTCTCGCGTGAGTTCGATCGCCATGCCCCGGCGCCGCGACGAAACGGCGCGGTCCGCTCCGCGGCCTCGTCTCGCCCCCCGGCCCGGCGGCGCAGCCGGCGTCGCTGACCGCCGCTCAGGTCAGCTGTCGCCGGCCACCTCGTCGGCCGCCGCGAGGCCGACGGCCACCAGGTCGAGCGGGTGGACCCACGATTCGTCGAGCAGCGCACCCCCGGCCCGCTGGACCGCGTCCCTGACCGGGATCGCCCAGCGATGCTCGAGCAGGGCGATCGCCGCCGAGGTTCCGTTCGGGATCGAGTCGGTCACGTACCAGACTTGCTCGGGCTCGAAGACGTGGCCGTCCTCGAGCGCCTCGGCGCCTGCGATCGCACCCTCGACCGCTCCCTGCTCGCCGGCCTCGCCGAGGCCGATCAGGGCGCCGACGGTCGCGCCGAACTCCATCGCCTCGTCCTGCGTGAGGTCGCTCGCCTCGAGGATGGTCACCTCGCCGCTCTCGTCCTTGTTCACGAACAGCAGGTCGATCAGCCGGATGACGTCGTGATCGCGAAGTCGCCCGAGCTCGGCGAGGATCTCGCCCGAGAAATCGCCTCCCTCGAAGCCCAGCACCACCAGCTGGACGGGTCCGATGGTCATGGTCGTCTCCTCTCGCTCGCCGGTCAAGAAGCAAGCAGCTTCTGCTTGGCCGCCTCGAACTCATCCGGGGTCAAGGCGCCCGAATCCTGCAGCTCCTTGAGCTCCTTGAGCTTCGCGACCACGTCGTCCGAGGCCGGGGCGGCGGGTGCCGCGGGTGCCGCCGGTGCCGCCGGAGCCTGAGCGGACTGCTGCTCGAGGGCGGAGAGCCGCTGCTCCTCGTCGGCATCTCGTTGCTGGCCGCGCTGGCGGGACTTGCCCACGGCATAGGCGCCGCCACCGATCATCGCCGCTCGCATCAGCGGCCTTCTCCTCCTCATCATCGTCTAGCTCCTCCTTTGCTGACCTCAACGCCGCCGGCTCGCCCGAGCGGCGTGCCGCACGCCAATCATGCCGCAGGCGCGAGATCGCTGCGGGTTCCCCGACCTGCGCTCAGCACGAGGCGAAGAAGCGGGTCAGCTGATCGACCATCTCGGCCTCGCTCAGGGCCGCCGCCGAGGCGAAAAGCTGGTTGACCATGATCCCATCGAGAATCGTCAGCAGGTGGGGGGCATGGCGGCGGGGATCTCCGCACCCTGCGGCCGGAAGCAGCCGCTCCGCGAGAAGCCTGTACTCGTGGCGGACCTCGTCGAGCGCGAGCCGGAACCCGGCCCGGCGCCGAGCCTCGAGGATCAGCTCGTAGCGGGCCACGGTGAGCCCGAAGCGCTTCGGCGAGAGCCACCCGCGGATCATTCCCGTGACCAGCTCGGCGGCCCGGCGCGGCTCATACGGTCCGCCCGGCGCCAGGTCCTCCATCTCCTTGACGGCCGGGCGCTCGAGCTCGACGAGGCGCTTGAGCGCCGCGGTCAGCAGCGCCTCCCGGGTCGGAAAGCAGTTGCTCGTCGAGCCCTCGACGAGCTTCGCCCTGCGGTCGACGGCGCGGTGGGTGAGGCCCCGTCCCCCCTCGGCCTCGAGCACCTCGAGGGCCGCCTGGGCGAGCGCGACGCGTCGGTCGCCTGTCTCGGGAGCCATGGTCTCCACTACATCTGTAGTATGACCGATCCCGGCACGTCTCAACCGAAGGAGGCCCGAGTGACGGCGATCGCGGAGCAGGATCTGGCGCAGGTCGACCTCGGCGATCTGGCGCTGTGGGCCGACGGTCCCCCGCACGAGCTGTTCACCCGACTTCGGCGCGAGGCCCCGGTCCACTGGAGCCCGCTGGCCGACCATCCCGGCGAGGACGGCTTCTGGTCGATCACCCGGGCCGAGGACCTGCGCCAGGTGAGCCTCGACTGGGAGACGTACTCGTCCGAGGTCGGCGGCGTCCTGGTGCTCGACGACTTCGGGATCCCGCTCGACGCCCAGCGCCAGCAGATGATCTCGATGGATCCGCCTCGCCACGATCGCATCAAGGCGCTCTTCCAGCGCGGGTTCACGCCGGCGCGGATCGCCGAGCACGAGGAGCGAATCCGCGCGATCGTCAACCGGGTCATCGATCGGGTCGCGGCCGACGGCGAGTGCGACCTGGTGCAGGACGTCGCCGGGCCCGTGGTCGCCCGCGTGATCGGGTCGTTCATCGGCACCCCCGAGGAGGACGACCAGCGCCACATCGAGCAGACCAACATCGCGCTCGGCTTCGGCGACGAGGACCTGCGCCCCACCGAGCAGGCGATGGTCGAGATGATCCGCGAGGCCTGGGACGAGACGATGGAGCTGATCGCGGTGCGCAGGGCGGAGCCCGGCGACGACCTGCTCAGCGTGCTGGTCCACGCCGACGTCGACGGCGAGTCGCTCACGGACTCGGAGATATTCATGGGGATCGGCCTGCTCGGCGCGGCGGGCAACGACAGCACTCGGGCGGTGTTCACGAGCGGCATGCTCGGCCTGCTGTCCGACCCGGACCAGCTGCGGCTGCTGCTCGACGATCCGTCGCTTGTCGGCGGCGCGGTCGAGGAGCTTCTGCGCTTCTACCCGGCGTTCTCGCATTTCAGGCGCACGACGAGGCGCGAGGTCGAGCTTCGGGGGCAGACGATCCCCGAGGGCGCCAAGGTGCTGCTCTGGTACGTCTCGGGCAACCGCGACGAGGACGTCTACGAGGACGCCCAGTCGCTCGACGTGACCCGCGATCCCGACCACCAGGCCTTCGGTGCCGGCGGCCGCCACTTCTGCCTCGGCGCGGCGCTCGCCAGGCTCGAGCTGCGGACCCTGCTCTCCGAGACGCTGCGGCGCCTTCGCGACATCGAGCTCGCCGGCGAGCCGACCCGGGCGCGCTCGCTGTTCTTGAATCAGCTCAAGACGCTGCCGGTCCGCTTTGCGCCCGAGTCAGCGACCGCCGCCCGGTAGGCCGGCGAGCGGCTCGCTTCGTTCGGGGCGAAGCACGTCCCTGATCAGCCGCGCCGTCATCCGCAGCCGATCGGCCCCGCGCAGGCCGTAGGGGAGGTAGGCGGTCCCGAAGGGCAGGTAGACCCTGACCGCGAGGCCCGCGCCCTCTGCGACGCCCAGCACCCGCCGGGTCGGCAGCCCGTATAGGAGCTCGAGCTCGCACGGCGTGGCTGCGCCGGTGAGGCGCTTCGCGCAGTCTGCGACCAGGCCCGGGTCATGGGATGCCACCGAGACCTGGCTCACCCGGCCGGCGAGGCGGTCGACGAGGGAGCGCACCCCCTCGGTCGGGTCGCGCTCGGCGTCGGGCGGGGCCGCGAACTGCCCCTTGACCACCCGCACGCGAAGCCCGAGCTCGAGCGCCACCTCGGCGTCGGAGTCGCTTCGGATCCAGCGCCCGGGAAGCGTGCAGCCGAGCGGCTCGCCGCCGCTTCGGTGATCGCCCCGCTCGGCGAGCAGGGCGAGGATCGGATCGGCGTCCGAGGGGCGCAGCGCGTCGAAGTGGATCGCCAGCCGCCGATCGGCTGCGGCGCCCAGGATCTCGTCGACGAGGCCGCGATCCGTGCCGAGTGCGGGGAGCTTGATCGCCACCCGGCTCGACACCGGCGCCGCGGCGATCGCCTCGAGCGCGGCGTCGGCCGCCCGCCGCGGCGGGTCGTCGCCGCCGTTCAGGTAGCCGATCGTGACGTCGGCGCCCCGCTCCGTGACCCGGCCCGCGGCCACCAGCGCGTCGCCGGCGCGCGGCCCGGTCACATAGCGCCGCGCGGCGCGCCGGACGAGGCCGCGAAGCGGGTTCAACGGTGGGCGGCGGCCTTGGCGCGGCGGCGCCGCCGGGCCAAGGCCTGGCGCGTCGTCGCGGCGATCATCGGGAGGCTTCGGAGGTTGGTTCGGTAACGCACCAGCGCCACGCAGGCGCGTTCGCGCTCGGTCCACGGCCGCGTCCAGGGCTCGGGGCTGCCGAGAAACTCGTATCCGCTCAGCCCGCGGCCGACCGCATAGGCAATCGACCGCGCGTTCAAGAGCGCGCCCGGCGAGCAGCGACCGAAATCCTCGTCGTAGCCGGTCTTCAACAGCCACAGGCGGTTCGCCGTCTCGACGGCGACCTGCATCGCCGCCGCTTTACCGCCGATCCGCAGGAAGGCGATCCGCAGGTTCCCCCGGCGGGCCGCCAGCTCGCAGTAGCGTTGATAGAACGCCCACTCGCGATCGGCGTGAAGGAGCGCCGTGCCGGCCCGGCCCTTCCAGCCGTGCTCCTCGACCGCCATCGCCTCGGCGAGGAGCCGCTCGACGTCGCCCGGCTCGGGACAGTGAAAGTCGTAGGTGAGCTCTCCGAGCGCCTCGGCGCGCCGCCGGGCCCGCCGCAGGTCCGAGCGCCGCCGGGAGTTGAGCCGTGCCTCGGGCTCCTCCCAGCTCGGGTCGAGCTCGATCACCGGGCAGCCGCTGCTCGGGCGCTCGAGCACCAGCCCGGGCAGGCGCAGAGAGGCCCGAAGCGCGGCGGGCAGCCGCGACTCGACCGGGATGCGCCGAAGGAGCAGCGAGGAGTGAAGCCCGGCGAGCGCTCCGGCGAGCGCGGCGAGCGCGTCCTGATCGGCGGCCACCACGTCCGTCGGCTCGTGCAGGACCGAGGTCCCGACCAGCTCGAGAAGGCCCGCCTGCTCGACGTGCTGGGCGACCGCGCCGGCCGCGCGAAGCCGCCCCGATCGGTCGCGCACCAGTGCCACCCTGAGCCCCCGGCCGACTCCGAAGACCTCCGCGGCCGCAAGGGTCCACGCGTATTCGGAGGTCAGCAGTCGATCCGGCCCCGCGAGCTCGTCCCAGGCGTCCGCGAGCGGGGCGAGATCGGCCGGGTCGCTGACCCATTCGACCTCCAGCTCGCACGCTTCCCTGTCTGCCCCGTTCGCCGTCTGGGTCAAGCTGCGCCCGTTCGTCTGCTCGAGTTCGGCTGTCAATTTGAACATTCGCAGGTGAGCTTCGCCCGCGCGCCGGCCGAGGCGACGCTCTAGGTCTCGTCCGGGTTCGGGGATGGCGCCAGTTCATCGGCCGATACCGCGTCGCCCTGAAGCTCGCGCCTCCACGCGCTGAGCAGCCGGTGAACGGCCGCCGCGCCGACGATCGGCTCGCTCGGCAGCGGAAGGCCTTCGCGGGAGAGGATGAAGGGCCGAGTCTGCGGGCCGCCGAGCCCGCCGTGGAACGAGATCAGCTCCTCGAACGCGCAACCCTCGTCGAGCTCGGGGTCGTAGAACGAGCCCACCATGATGTCGGCCACGTTGGCGAATCCGTCGGTGCGCAGGAGGTGACGCGCCGCGCGGGGGGAGAACGATTCGAGCGGGTCCGAGCCCTCGACGTGGCCGTCGCCGAGCCGGTGGCTGCCATCCGCGCCGAGCGCCAGGGGCCCGTGCTCGCACGAACGGACCATCAGCCACCCAACGTGGGGGTGGGCCCGCAACGCGCCGATCAGCTCCGGGTGGCGCCTGTCGATCTCCTCGAGGCTGAGGCGACGGCTCTCCTCCATCAGGTAGACGAGGCCCAGGTTGCCCGAGCCGAGGACGACGACCTCGCGGCCCGAGACGTCGTTCTTGGGCCGCTTTCTCGCGGCCCTCCCCGTCGCCTCGTCCATCGCGTGACGAGCCATGTCGCCCTGCTCGTCGCCCCCCGCGAGCGCCGCGACCCGCCCACCCGCCAGCGAGCGCTCGACCAGCTCGTCGAGCCCGTATCCGTTTCGCTGCTTGAAGGTCGCGCCCTGCGTCTGACCGTGGTCGGAGAGGACCACGATCTCGTAGGGGCGCCGGGCGAAGCGGCGCGCCCGGTCGATCCGGTTGAACTGCTGGTCCAGCTTTCTGAGCGCCTCCATCGTGTCGACGCGCTCGAGGCCCGAGTGGTGGGCCACCTCGTCGTAACTCGAGAACGTGGCGTAGACCGCGGGGCGGCCGACCATCATGTCGGTCAGCACCCCATAGGTGATCAGGTCCCGGACGAGGACGCACATGGTCGCCCGCAGCATCGGATAGATCCCGCCGCGGTGCCCGCGCGGGCGCACGTTTCGACGCGCCGCCCGGATCGCGGCCGTCCACTCGAGCAGGATCTCCCAGCCGAACAGGACGAGCGCGCGGGTGACGTTGAAGCCGTTCGCGAAGAAGGCCCGATAGCCGGGGTTGGCGCTTCGCTCGGCGTCCATCCGGCTGACCGTGAGGATCGCCTCGTCGGCCTCGCCGGAGAGCAGGTTTCCGCGGCTCGCGCCCCCGTCGACGAGCAGCCCGTCGCCGCTGGCGAGGCGTCGCTCGATCTCCGCGCAATCGCCCGGCGCCGAGCAGGCGACCAACCGCCCGGCCTCTTTCTCGACCCATCGAAACGCCGGGATGTCCTCGTTGGACCCGAGCAGGATGCCCGCCTGGCTGGCGCCGGTCTGGGACGAGAGGTCGGGCTCCCATTCGGTGAGTCGGTAGCCGTGCACGGCGACCCACCGCGCCATCGTCGGGGCGCTGCCGTCGCGCATCGCGTTGCGGAGCACGGGGAGGGCGAGGCCGTCGATCTCCAGGAAGACGATCCCCGGGACGTCGGTGGGTTCCCGTGCCCCCTGGCGCCGAGCGACCCGCTGGATGACCCGCAGCATGTAGCGGTCGTCGTCGTTCGTGCCGGTCAGCACCTCGAGGACGATCGAGACCGCTGCGATCACGAGCGCGGCGGCCAGCGCGCTTCCCGCGGAGTCGACCCGGATCGTCCGGCCGAGCAGCTCGTGGGCCGCGAGCAGCGCCCCGGCGTCGACCACCAAGACGAGCAGGAACCCGGACGCCAGCGTGAACGGCAGCCGCAGGCTGGCGACGACCGGGGGGAGGACGGCGTTAAGGCCGGCGATCACGGCCGCGACCAAGAACGCCGCTCCCAGGCCGTTCAGCGCCACCCCTGGGACCAGCGCGGCGGCGACGTACACCGCGATCGCCGCCATGACCCACGAGACCGCGACCCGCCATGGCCGAAGGGTCGGCTTGGTCGGCCGCCAGGTGACCTCCTCGCCGTAGTGGAGGGAGGTCACCTTCCGGCGGCCTCCTCGGCGTCGCGACGCGACGCGCGCCTGTCCCTGAAGTCTCGGCTCTTGACCTTCGCCTCTCCGTAGGAGGACTGCACCAGGTCTCGGCCGCCCGACCATCCGAACACCCACGAGACGAGGACCAGCGCGAAGATCACGTCCCAGGTCGAGACGATGAGCTGCTGGGAGACCGAGTAGGCCGCGGCGTTGGCGGAATCGGTCGAGCCCGAGAGCGCGGCGGTGTTCATCGCCTGGGTCACCCCGACCCCGCCCGGGGTCACCGAGACGCTGTTCGAGATCGAGTTCGAGGCCGTCACGCTCGCGACCGTCTTGAAGTCGACCGGGATCCCGTAGGCCGCGAGGAACACCGCGATGATCCCGAGCCGGGCCAGGTAGCTCGCGAGCTCCGGGAGCGCGAGGCGAACCAGGGCGGTGCGCGGCTGAGTCAGGATCGCCCCCCCGGTCGCGAGCTCGGCTCGCAGCTTGGCGAGGCGTCTCCAGAAGACCCGGGCCAAGAGCACGATCAGGGCGATGCCGCCGCCGACGAGCGTGATCAGGAGGACCTCGTGGTCCGAGACGAATCCCAACTTGATCGAGAACGAGCCACTGACGGTGAGGAAGAGGTACAGGTAGACGGCGATGTTGAAGACCGAGAACGGGATCTTCTGGACGACCAGGCCGGAGAAGATCGCCGCGAAGGTCGCGCCGGCGATCAGGGTGGTGAACATCACCAGCATCACCCAGGTGCCGAGGTTGGCCGGGAGGAAGTCGTTGAGCGCGACCGCCGTCGCGTAGCAGGCGAGCACGAGGCGAAAGGGGACGGCCGCCCGGGGGAACGCGGCACGCAGGATCGCCAGCCAGGCGAGTGCGGCGAACGCCGTCTGGAGGGTCTCCAGGACCGCCGCGGCGCCGACCGCCCAAAGCGGCACCTCGGCGACCTTCTTGAGCAGGTCCCGGATCCAGTCCGCGATCGGGACCCCGATCAGGTTGAGCACGAACAGGGTGGCCACCACGCCGCCCGTCCACAGGCCGATCCGAGCCAGCCGGGCCGAGAGCGAGCCGGGGGGCTGCGCGCCCAGACCGGGTGAAGCGGCTTCCATCGGGCTCACCCTATCCACGTGTCCATGGCATCAGCCGGGGTGATGTGATGTGCGGCCGCGAACCCACGGATGAGCGATCCACCTACACCAGAAGCGACCCGGGCGAATCCGGTCGCGACCACGGTCACCTTCGTCGGCCACTCGACGGTCGCGATCGAGGGCTCCGGGACCCGCCTCTTGACCGACCCGCTGCTTCGCGACGGGCTGCTCGGCTTCCTGCGCCGCCGCCCGCCACTTCGCCCCCTCGGCCCGGCTCGGCGCCCCGACGCCGTCCTGATCTCGCATCTGCACTTCGACCACCTCGACTTCCCCTCGCTTCGGAGCCTGCCCTCGGGCACGCCGATCGTCGCGCCGCGCGGGACGGGGCGCTTCCTGGGGCGGCGCGGCTTTCACGACGTGGTCGAGCTCGACGAGGGCGAGGGTCTTCGGGTTGGCGGGATGCGGGTCACGGCGCTGCCCGCGCGACACGGAAGCGGCGGGCGGCCCCGAGCCGGGGGTGTCGGTTCGCTCGGCTATCTCGTGGAGGCGACCGCGCGCGTCTACTTCGCCGGTGATACGGAGCTGTTCTACGAGATGCGCGAGATCGGCCGCGGCCTCGACTGCGCGCTCCTTCCGATCTGGGGCTGGGGCCCGCGGCTCGGCCCCGGCCACCTCGACCCGTTCAGCGCCGCCGAGGCGCTTCGCCTGCTCGAGCCGCGGATCGCGGTCCCGATCCACTGGGGCTCCTACACCCCGCTGGGCGCTCGGCGGCTCTGGCCCTGGCTCGAAACCGAGGCGGCGAGACGGTTCGTCCGCGACGCCGGCCGCCTCGCGCCGGGTGTCGAGGTTCGGGTTCTGGAGGCGGGTGAGTCGCTGGATCTCGATAGGGTCGGCTGAGAGAGGGGAGGACCCCGGAAGTTGCTGGCAATCACCGAGGACGCCGCAACGGCGATCAAGAGCATCGTGGGCTCGTCGGGCCTGCCCCCGGGCGCCGGCCTGCGGATCACCTGCGAGCTCAACGATGAGGCCGAGGGGGCCCCGCGCACCGACCTGCGCCTCTCGGTGGTCGAGGGCCCGCGCGAGGGCGACGAGATCCTCGAGCCGGAGCCGATCTTCGTCGATCCCGGCGCGGCCCGGTTTCTCGATGACAAGCTGCTCGACGCCGACCTGCTGGCCGACGACGTGCGGTTCCGGCTCGACGTTCAGGCCGAGGCGCGGTAAGCGGTCGTGGCCGCCGCAAGGTGGCGCCCGCGCCGCACGTGCTCGGTTGGCGGAGGGCGCCCGCATCGGTTAGGTTCCCGTACCAGACCGGAGGAGCCGTGGATCCCAGCCTGCTGAAGACAATCCCGCTGTTCGCCGACGTGCCCGACGAGAAGCTTCGGAAGATCGCGCCGTTCGCGACCACCGACGAGTTCGCCGACGGCGAGGTCGTGATCAAGGAGGGTGGCTACTCGAACCACTTCTTCGCGATCGAGGAGGGAACCGCCTCGGTCGAGCGCGACGGCGAGCATCTCGCCGACCTCGGCCCGGGCGACGTCTTCGGCGAGCAGGGCCTGCTCGCCAAGCAGGAGCGCTCGGCCACCGTCACCGCCTCATCCCGCCTGCGGGTCATCAAGATCGAGCATTGGGAGCTCTCGCGGATGAGGAAGTCGATGCCCGAGGTCGTCGAAGAGCTCCAGCGCAAGGTCGAAGACCGCTCCTCCTGAGTAACTCCCCCGGCGGTTGCCGGCTGGCAGGACGTAGCCGCTCGATATAGAGTCCTCCGCGACATACGGTCGGTGGTCAAGGGAAGTCCGGTGCGAAGCCGGCGCGGTCCCGCCACTGTGACCGGGTAAGGCGACGCCGCACGGCGTGAGCCGAGCCACTGGGGACGCCCGAGCGACCCCGGGAAGGCGCGGCGTCGATTCCCGGAAGCCAGGAGACCTGTCCTCCGGCCAGCCACATCAACCCTCGAGGAAAGGGTGGCTCACATGGTCATACCTGGATTGCGGCTCGGCTGGCTCACGGCCGCGGCCGTCGCATGTCTGGCGCTGCTCGCGAGCCGCGCGCAAGCCGATACCCGGGG
This sequence comes from Solirubrobacterales bacterium, assembly GCA_050697175.1. Lineage (GTDB taxonomy): Bacteria > Actinomycetota > Thermoleophilia > Solirubrobacterales > 70-9 > AC-56. Next base: position 11,100 of record JBOGZB010000202.1, read on the forward strand.
CGTCGACCTCCGCGTCCTCAACACGGCCGGCAAGTCGCTGGCGTCGGCTCGCCAGTACACCGGGTCGGTCGAGATCAAGACCGATCCGCAGGCCAAGTGCTTCGGCCAGGGGACCGGCGGAAGCGGTGACCGGGTCGCGGTCGAGGGCTCGACCGCCTTGGGGGCCCTGCGCGACGCCCTCGACAGCACGCCGTCACTGAAGCCGCTCTCGGTCACCGACGCGTTCGACAGCCAGGGCTTCGGGCTCGGCGTCTGCGGGATCGCGGGCTACGAGTCCAAGGGCTCGAGCTTTTGGTACGTGAAGCGAAACCACGTCGGAGCGCAGGTCTCGGGCAGCCAGCTCAAGGTCCATCGGGGGGACGATCTCCTGTGGTACCTGTCTCCCGGCTTCCCGCCGCCTGCGGAGCTCGCCCTGTCGGCGCCGGTCAAGGCGACGCCGAGCGTTCCGTTCCAGGTCACGGTCAACTCCTACTCGGACGACGGCACCCGTCGCCCGGCGGCGGGTGTGTCGGTCACCGATGCCGCCGCGCCGACCGGCGCCGCCGGCCACACGACGGTCACCGCGCCGGCCGGAACCGAGGTGCTCCAGGCGACCGACTCGCCCGACATACCGTCGAGCCGGATCAAGGTCTGCGTCGCGGCAGATCCCTCGAGCTGTCCGAGCGCCCGGGGCAAGCGGATCCTGGGCAGCGATCACGCCGACCAGATCAACGGCACCCCCGGATGGGACTCGATTCAGGCCGGCGGCGGCGCCGACGTGATCGACGTCACCTCGGGTGGCCACGACGAGGTCGGGTGCGGGGGTGGACACGACAAGGTGATCGTCAAGCGCTCCGACCACGATGACCGGATTCGGTCGAGCTGCGAGCAGGTGATCAGGAGGTGACGGCGGGCCGCGGCCTCGCGGGGGGAGCGGCGCTCGCGCTGGCCGCCCTCCTCGCCGGTTGCGGCTTCGGGGCCGGCGCCTCGACCAAAGGGACGGCGATTCTCACGGTGACGCGCGACTACGGAACCCGTGAGATGGTCCGGGCGACCGATACCGACCCGCCGGAGTCGGACACGGTGATCCGCCTTCTCGACCGCTCCGCCGAGATCACGACCCGATACGGCGGCGGGTTCGTCCAGTCGATCGGCGGGCTGGCCGGCGGTGTCGGCGGCGGACGCAGCTCCGACTGGTTCTTCTACGTCAACGGAGTCGAATCGTCGGTGGGCGCGGGCGACGTCAGGGTTCACGCCGGCGACCGCATCTGGTGGGACTACCGCGACTGGACCGACGCGATGAGCGTTCCCGCGGTCGTCGGCTCGTGGCCGCAGCCGTTCCTCCATGCCGCGAGCTCCGCGGGAGGCGAGGCCGTGCGGGTCGAGTGCCTCGGCGCCGCCACCGCCTGCAAGGCCGCCACCGGCGCGCTCCGCGCGGCAGGGGTGCGGCCCGCGGTGGACCGGGCGGGCGCGGCGTCCAGCGCCACCCCCGCGGCTGGGGTCAGGGTCCTGGTCGGCCCGTGGGCGCGGATCCGCGGCGATCACGCCGTCGACGGCCTTCGCGGAGGGCCCGCGGCGAGCGGGGTGTTCGCGAGCTTCGAGGGCCCGGTCCGCGGTGCGTACCACCTGATCGCCCTCGATCCGGCCGGAAAGGCCGCCCGCGATCTCGGCCCTCGCGCAGGGCTGGTGGCGGTCGTTCGGCAAGGTGACGGGCCCGTCACCTGGATCATCACCGGCTCGGGTGAGCCAGCGGTGCGAAGCGCCGCCGGCCTGCTCGGCGAGCGGTCCCTGCGGAACCGCTACGCCGTCGGCGCGCCTCGGGACGGCGGCGCCGTCGCGCTGCCACTCCAGACGGCCGGGGCCCGATGAGGTCGCCGCTCGCGTACGTGCCCCGCCGAACGCCGCTCGCCGACGCGGGGGCGCTCGCGGCCGGCGCCTACCTCGGATCGCTCGCCCTCGTCGCGTTCCTCTACTCGAACCCGATCGTCCTCGCCGGGGCCGGAGCCGGCGTGGTCGTGGCGGGGGTCGCGGCGAAGGCCACAGACGCGCTCCGGGCCTCGGCGCGATGGGGCCTGGCGCTCGGGTTGTTCATCGTCGCAATCAACGGGCTGGTCGCCCAGAGGGGCGAGACGATCGTCTTCCACGGGCTGTGGCTGCCGCTCTTCGGCTCGAGCGACGTCAGCGCCGAGGCGTTCGCCGAGGGCGCCGTGCTGGCGCTTCGAATCACGGTCGTGCTGATGGCGTTCGCGGTCCACTCCGCGTGCGTCGATCCCGACCGCGTGCTTCGCCTGCTCCGTCCCCTGGCCCGGCACTCGGCGCTGACCGCGACCCTGATCGCGCGGATGGTGCCCCTGGCTGCGGCCGACTACGCGCGCCTCGGCGAGGCCGCGGCGCTCCGGGGTCCGGCGGCGGCGCCCGTCGGCCGGGCCGCCCTCGCGCGCCGCCTCGTCGCAGGATCCCTCGACCGGGCGGTCGACGTCGCCGCCACGCTCGAGCTTCGCGGCTACGCGCACGGCCCGCCTCGGGCGGCGAGCGGCCGACCTCGCTCGAGGCACGACGCGCGTTTCGCCGGCGCCGGCGCCGCGATCGCGGCGATCGGGATCGCGGGGCGCTCCGCAGGGGTCGGCTCGTTCGACCCCTACCCGTTCGTGAGCATCGACCCGGTGGGTTGTCCCTGCGCGTCATCCG
>JBOGZB010000203.1:0-18271 GCA_050697175.1 Solirubrobacterales bacterium
CGCAACGTCACCGATCCGCTCGATGCGGTCGGCAACACGACCAAGGCGGTCACCAAGGGGTACGCGATCGGCTCGGCGGCGCTCGCCGCGCTCGTGCTGTTCAACGCGTTCGAGACCGAGGTGGTCGCCGCCGGGAAGCATCCGAACTTCTCGATCGGCAACCCAGCGGTGCTGATCGGGCTACTGCTCGGAGGCATGATGGTCTACCTGTTCGCCTCGCTGGCGATGGAGGCCGTCGGCCGCGCGGGCGGCGCGGTCGTCGAGGAGGTGCGGCGTCAGTTCCGCGAGCATCCCGGGATCATGGATGGCACCGAGCAGCCCGAATACGGCGCTGCGGTTGGCCTCGTGACCCGGGCGGCGCAGCGCGAGATGATCCTCCCCGCGCTGATCCCGATCCTGATCCCGTTCATCGTCGGATTGATCAGCATCGAGGCGCTTGGCGGCCTGCTGATCGGCGTGATCGTGGTCGGCCTGTTCGCGGCGCTCTCGATGACCGCCGGAGGCGGCGCCTGGGACAACGCCAAGAAGCTGATCGAGGACGGCGCCTACGGCGGCAAGGGCTCCGAGGCCCACGCGGCCGCGGTGACCGGCGACACGGTCGGAGACCCGTACAAGGACACCGCGGGCCCCGCGATCAACCCGATGATCAAGGTCGCCAACATCGTCGCCATCCTGATCATCCCGATCGTCCACTTCTGAACACCCGACCCCTCTACGCCACCCAACGGAGGCTGGGTAGGGGGGTTGATTGGCTCAACGCTCACACGCGCCTTGTAGCGAGTGTCGAGTTGACCGGACATATTCCGGTGAAACCCACACTCGGGCGGTTCGGTGCTCGGATGCCCTTCCACCCGGGCCGTCGCCCGGGCGTTGGTGACGGGCAGCGGGCCTATATTCGGGTCTGATGGCTGATCGGATCCCCAGGGAGGAGTCGCTTCGGCGGGTTCACGGCGTCGGGGCCTTGTTCTCGGCGGCCTACGGCAACGTCGGATCGTCGATCTACTACGCGCTCGGGGTCACCGCTGCTTTCGCCCTCGGACTGACCCCGGTCGCCTTCGTGATCGCGGGGCTGATCTTCGTCTTCACGGCGGCGACCTACACCGAGGCGACCGTGATGTACCCGGAGGCGGGCGGGTCCTCGAGCTTCGCGCGGCACGCGTTCAACGAGCTCGCCTCGTTCTTCGCCGCCTGGGCTCAGATGCTCAACTACGTGATCACGGTCGCGATCTCGGCCTTCTTCGTGCCCCACTACCTGAGTGTGTTCTGGCCGGCGCTCAAGCACGGGCCGGGGGACGTGGTCGGCGGCGTGGTGCTGATCGCCCTGCTGGCGGCGCTCAACGTCAAGGGCACCGAGGAGTCCTCGCGGCTCAACCTGGTGCTCGCGATCGGCGACCTGTGCACCCAGATCGTCCTGGTCGGGATCGGCGTGGCGCTGGTCCTGAGCCCGGACGTCCTGGTCAACAACGTGCATCTGGGGACGGCCCCGACCTGGGGCAACTTCGCGCTCGGGATCGCAGTCGGGATGATCGCCTACACCGGGATCGAGACGATCTCGAACATGGCCGAGGAGGCACGTGACGCGCCGCGGGCGATCCCGAGGGGGGTGGGCCTGGTGGTGATGGCGGTGATCGGGCTCTACGTCCTGATCCCGATCGTGGCTCTCTCGGCGATGCCGGTCACACAGGACGCAAGTGGCCACTTCACGACCGAGCTGGGAACCAAGTTCGCTGACGACCCGGTCCTTGGGATCGTCCAGAACCTGGGGCTGAGCTCGGGCATGACCCACGTGCTTCGCTACTACGTGGGCATCCTCGCCGCGGTGATCCTCGTGATCGCCACGAACGCCGGGCTGATCGGCGTCTCGCGGCTCACCTACTCGATGGGACAGCATCGCCAGCTCCCGGAGGTGCTGCGTCAGGTGCACCCGCGGTTCCACACGCCCTACGTCGCGATCCTCGCCTTCGCGGCCGTGGCGGCCGTGACCGTGCTCCCCGGCAAGACCGACTTCCTGGCGACCATGTACTCGTTCGGCGCGATGCTGTCGTTCACGATCGCCCATGCGGCCGTGATCAGGCTTCGACAACGCCGTCCCGAGAAGCCGCGCGAGTGGAAGCCGCCGCTCAACTTCCGGGCCTTCGGATTCGAGATCCCCGCCACCGCGCTGCTCGGCGGCCTCGGGACGTTCGCCGCCTGGGTGATCGTGCTCGTGCTCCACAAGGAGACCGGCCTGGTGGGGGCCGCCTGGATGCTGTTCGGGATCACCCTGTACGCGGTATACCGGCGCCGCCAGCACCTGCCACTCACCCAGACGGTCAAGGTCGTGACGCCCGAGCCACTCGGCGTCGAGGAGGTGGAGTACAAGAGCGTCCTGGTCGCGTTCGAGAACGAGCCCTTCTCCGAGGAGGCGATCGCCACCGCCGCCCGCCTGGCGGGGCGCCAGCGCCGCGGGATCCACGTTCATGCGATCGTCAACGTCCCGACCGCGCTGCCGATCGATGCCCCGCTCGAACGCGAGGAGGCCGAGGCGCAGAGCAAGATCGAGCGGGCGAAGCTGATCGGCGGCCTGCGGGTCACGGGCCACGTCGACCGGGTCAGGCCTGGCCAGGCGGGCCCCGCGATCGTCGAGGAGGCTCGGGAGATCAAGGCGGCCGCCGTGGTGATGGCGCTCCACTACCGGAACGGAAAGCCCCTCTACGGGAAGGCCCTTCAAACGGTGCTCGCGAAGCGGCCCTGCCGGGTGATCGTTGCGGCCGAGCCCGGCGAGAGGGTGCCCGCCGTCGCCTGATCGCCGCTCGGTGACGCGGCCTGCGGTCGGCCTAGAATCGCTCGCGATGCCCGCACCCGACCAGCTCTATCGCGGCGTCACCCAGATCTTCTCGGTGGTGATCGTCGGCTTCGGGTTGGTGATCCTGGTGGTCACGCTGGCCGGCGGCGGAGGGCCCGCGTCCTCGGGGCTCTGGCTGGGCCTCCTGTTCATCGGGATCGGGATCGCCCGCCTCTACATCGCCCTACGGACGCGGAGTTGAGCGGCGACGAGGGAAACGGAGCGCCCTCGAAGGGCAACGGCGGCGCGCGCCGCCGGGTTCGCCGGGTCAGGAGGCGGCGCCTGGCGCGAATCAAGGTCGGTCCGGGGCCGCTGACCGGGGGGTTCCTGGGCGTCCCGCTTCAGATCGCCGTCGCCTACGCCGCGGTCGGCTTCTCCCTCTACTTCTCGATCGGGGTCGTCGCCGACTTCGGGCTCGGGCTGACGCCCGTGATCTTCCTCGCGGCCGGCGGTCTCCTGGTCCTCGCCGCCTTCACGTACGTCGAGGGTGGCGCGATGTTCGTCGAGCGAGGCGGGTCCTCGTCGTTCGCGCGGCACGCGTTCAACGAGCTGGTCAGCTTCATAGCCGGCTGGGCGATCCTGATCGACTACATCATCATCGTCTCGTTCGCGGCGATCTCCGTCGCGCACTACCTGGGTCCGATCTGGGGCGGATTCACGCACGGTTGGGCGGAGATCGTGGTGATCATCGCGGTGATCTCGCTCGCCGCGGCGATCAACATCGGCGGCTTCACGCGCTACGTGCGACAGCGACCGCTGATCATCGTCGCCCTCGCCGATGTCGTCCTCCAGCTCGCGGTGATCGGAGCCGGCCTCGTGGTCGCCTTCCACCCCGATCGGCTCACGTCCCATGTCGAGCTGTTCGCCGTCCCCTCGGGACGCCACATACTCGAGGCGCTCGCGGTCGCGACGCTCGCCTTCGCGGGGGTCGAGGCGGCGTCCGACCTGGCGCCCGACTTCAGCTGGCGCCGCAGGGACCTGCGGCGCGTGGTCGGGGTCAGCGCCATGGCCCTGCCCGTGATCTATGCGGGGATGGCGGCGATCGCCCTGATGGCGGTGCCGGTGGTGTCCGGGCCCGATGGCGCGCACACCGCGCTCGCCGGCAAGTTCATCGAGGAGCCGATCCTGGGGGTGGTGATGAGCTATCAGCCCTCGTGGCTGTCCACCCTCCTGGAGATCGGGGTGGTGGCGATCGCCCCGCTCGTCCTGACCTGGGCCGCGAGCACCTCGATGCTCGGGCTGTCGCGGCATGTCTACGTCCTGGCCCGGAGCCGGCAGGTCCCGAGCTGGCTGGGAAAGCTCGGCTCGCGCTCGACCCCGTACATCGCGATCCTGGGTGCAGCCGTCGTGGCGTTGGGCCTCGCGCTGCCCGGCGACGTCCGTCTGTTGGCCGAGATCTACGCCTTCGGGGCGACCCTGGCTGTCACCATCGCGCACCTGGCGATCGTCAAGCTTCGCTGGAGCGAGCCCGACCGCGATCGTCCGTTCCGGATCCCCTTCAACGTCAACGTCGCGGGTCGCGAACTGCCGGTTCCCGCGTTGCTCGGGGCGCTGCTGATGGGCCTTCTGTGGATCGCCGTGCTCGTCTTCCATGCTCGGGCGAGATGGGTCGGCGGGGGCTGGATGGTGTTCGGGCTGATCGCCTACGTCGTCTACCGCCGCTACGTCGAGCAGACGCCGCTCACGAGGCCGGTCTCCGTGCCCGAGTCGGCGTTGCGAAAGGACGTGCGCGAGGCCGAGTACGAGACGATCCTGGTCCCGGTCTTCGGGACCAAGCTGGATGACGACATCGTCAGCACCGCCGGCCGGCTCGCCGACCCGGCCGACGAGCCGAGTGAGGATCCCCCCAAGCTCGAGATCATCTACGTGCTCGACCTGCCGCTCACCGTGCCGCTCGACGCGCCGCCGCCGAAGCAGCGCATGGAGGTCGCCAACGCGGCCCTGGAGCGAGCGATGGAGGTCGGGAGCGAGTACGAGACGGTCGAGGTCGCGACCTCGGTGGTCAGGGCTCGAGGCGTCGGGTCCGGCATCGTCCAGGCGGCCCGCGAGCGAGGCGTCGAGCTGATCGTGATGGGCGGCGAGCCGCCGACCAGAGTCAGGGGCGGGATCGTCCTGGGCGGCGTCTCGCGCCCGCAGGAGATCGGTCCGATCACCGAGTACGTGCTCAACAAGGCGCCCTGCCGGGTCCTGATCACCGCGCCTCCCGAGACCTGACCCCGCCGCGCGGAGGTCCCCTCGCGCCGGTGGGTAGCATCCAGCCCGTGTTCATCCTGATCGTTGGAGGGGGGCGCGTCGGCTCGTCCCTGGCGCGGACGATGCTCGGTGATGGGCACACCGTCTCGTGCCTGGACGAGGACTCCGAGGCCCACGCCCGCCTGGAGATCGGGCTCGAGTCCTCCTGGGAGGACGCGGGCGGCCAGTTCACGGTCGGGACGGCGCTCGAGATCGAGGCGCTCCAGGAGGCCGGCATCGAGCAGGCCGACGCGTTCGTCGCCGCGACCGACGGCGACAACACGAACATCGTGATCGCCCAGATCGCGCAGCGACGCTTCAAGGTGCCGACGGTGATCGCGCGGATCCTCGACCCCTACCGGGCCGAGTGGTACGAGCAGCAGGGCATGGAGACGATCTGCCCGACCAGGGTTGCGATCGAGATGCTCGAGGCCGAGGTGCGGCAGGCGGCCAGCCGAGCCGGCGGGTCGGGGGAGTAGGGGGGCGGCATGTACGTGATCGTGGTCGGCGCCGGGAAGGTCGGTTGGAACCTGGGCCGCGAGCTGCTCGAGAAGGGCCACGAGGTGACCCTGATCGAGAAGGGGCGGGACCGCTACACGGCGGTCGAGCAGGAGCTCGAGCACAACGTCCAGTACGGCGACGCCTCGGAGTTGTGGGTCCTGGAGCGGGCCGGAATCGCCCGCGCCGACATGGTGATCGCGGTGACCGGCGACGACGAGGACAACATGCTGATCTGCCAGGTCGCCAAGGAGAAGTACATGGTCGAGCAGGTCATCGCCCGGGTCAACAACCCCCGAAACAAGGAGTGGTTCGAGCTGCTGGGGATCAGCCCCGTGGTATCGGCCACCGACCTGATCCTGCGGCTGATCGAGCACGAGGTGCCGAAGTACGGCCTCGTCCACCTGCTCGACCTGCCCCAGGAGAGACTGGAGATCATCGAGCTGCTGCTCAGCGAGACCTCGCCCGTCACCGGGCGCCGGGTCGGCGACCTCGAGCTCCCCGAGGGGAGCCTGCTGATCTCTGTGCTTCGCGGCGGGACGGGGTTCGTCCCCGGGCCGGAGACGGTGCTGGAGGCCGGAGACGAGGTGCTGGCGGTCCTCGATCCAGGGCTCGAGGAGGAGCTGAAGGCCTACATCGGACCCGACGGAGCCGGCGAGTGAGCCATGGCCGATCGCCGCGTTGACCACCTGCTGATCGGAGGGTTCGCCGCGGCGCACTGCGCGGCGGAGCTTCGGCGCCGAGGCGCCGAGGGCTCGATCCTGCTGGTCGGCCGCGAGCCGCACCCCCCGTATGAGCGCCCACCGCTGTCGAAGGAGTACCTGCGCGGCGAGAGCGCCGAGGCGGACGCATACGTCAACGCTCCCGGCTGGTACGAGGAGAACGCGGTCGAGCTCCTGACCGCGGCGAGTGTCATGTCGCTCGACACCGCGGCCCGCACCGCGAAGCTCCAGACCAAGGAGGTGGTCGAGTTCGGGCAGGCCCTGATCGCGACGGGTGCCCGGGTCAACATCCTCCACGACCTCGAGGGGGCGCGCCTCGACGGGATCCACTACCTGCGGGTGCTCGCCAACTCGGACGCGATCCGGGCCGAGGCGGCCGACGCAGGGCACGTGGTCCTGATCGGCGGCAGCTACATAGCGAGCGAGGTGGCGGCCTCGCTCACGGCCGGCGGCACGAGCTGCACGATGGTCATGCTCGAGGACGTGCCGATGTCGCGCGTATTCGGCGACGACGTCGGGGGCTACTTCGAGGAGGTGCTCTCATCCCACGGCGTCAGCCTGGTCAAGGGCGATGGGCTCGAGGCCTTCCTGGGCGACGGACGGGTGAGCGGGATCCGCACCACCAGCGGGCGGGAGATCGACGCGGACCTCGTGGTGGTGGGCGCGGGGGTTCATCCCGAGACGATGCTTGCCGAGCGGGCCGGCCTCGAGGTCGACCACGGGATCGTCTGCGACTCGCGGCTCGAGAGCTCGGTCGAGGGCATCTTCGCCGCCGGCGACGCGTGCAGCTACGACAGCGTCGTCCACGGCCGCCGCCTGCGGGTCGAGCACTGGGACGTCGCCCTCCAGCAGGGACAGCATGTGGCGCGGGCGATGCTCGGAGACTCCGATCCCTACCGGGTGGTGCCGTACTTCTTCAGCGACCTCGCGGACTGGGCCAGCCTCGAGTACGTCGGGCCCGCCGAGAGCTGGGACGAGGTCGTGTGGCGCGGCGACCGGGACGGCGGCGAGTTCAGCGTCTGGTACCTGGCCGAGGGCCGGGTGGCCGGCGCGCTCTCGGTCGGACGCTCGGAGGACCTGGCCCATGCCCGGCGACTGATCGAATCCGGAGCGGATTTGTCGGGCGACGTCGTCGCGCTCGCCGACCCCGACAGCGATCTCGACGCGCTCGGATCCGGCTAGGCTTTCCCGGCTTGGGTCGGATGCAGCCCGCGGGCGGCTTCGATCGCAGGCCGGTGCGGGCTGGTGTAATGGCAACACGTCTGCCTCTGGAGCAGAAATTCGGGGTTCGAGTCCCTGGCCCGCAGTCAGCGCCCTTGCTACCTTGATCCGGGTCATGTGGGGTCGGCGTGGACACCTCTCGCTCGCCGCGGCGCTCGTGGTCGCGCTCGGCGCCGCCGGCTGCGGTGGCGACAGCAGCCCGGCCCCCGTGGTCACGGTCCAGGGGGCGAGCGGCGCCAGCGGCGCCGGTGGCGCCCAGGCGCTGACCAAGGCGCAGTTCACCTCGCAGGCCGACTCGATCTGCCAGGAGGCGAACCGCGCTCTCGCCAGCCTCGGCAAGGGCACCGTCGGCTCGGACCCCAGCCTCCAGGCGACCCAGGAGGCGCAGATCACGCGCAGCCAGCTCGACTCGCTGCGCTCACTCTCGCCCCCGAGCCAGGACGCCTCGACGCTCAAGGCCTACCTCTCGGCGCTCAACGACCAGGTGAAGGCCCTGACCTCCAAGGAGGACGCCATCAACCAGGGCGGTGACACGTCGACCGCAGAGGCGAACGCTCAGAGCGCGGCGGCCAGCGCTCAGGCCGCGGCGAGCAGGTACGGGCTGAAGGCGTGCGCGAACAGCAGCCAGGCGGGATCGAGCGTCAGCGGTGGCGACACCACCACGACCACTCCGGCCGCTCCCGTCCCGACCACCACCACTCCGACCGCCACCACCCCGGTTGCCCCGGTCACCCCGCCGGCCCCGGCGCCCCCCTCGGGCGGGACGGCCGGGGGCGGGACATCCGGTGGAAGCAGTGGGGGAGGGACCAGCTCGGGCGGCTCCGGGGGCGTCTCGCCCTGACGGACGTTCGCCGAGGCCTTCGACGGGGCCGCGGTTAGGCTGCCTGCTCGGCCCAGGCGCCGTAGAGCTTCGAGTAGGGGCCACCGGCCGCGATCAGCTCCTCGTGGGGGCCGGATTCGACGATCCGCCCGTGCTCCAGGACCACGATCCTCGCCGCCCTTCGTATGGTCGAGAGCCGGTGGGCGATCACAATCGCCGTCCGGCCGATCAACAGCCGCTCGAGCCCGCGCTCGATCACCCGCTCGGTCCGAACGTCCACGTTCGACGTCGCCTCGTCGAGGATCAGGATCCTCGGCTCGGCGAGCAGCGCCCGCGCGAACGAGATCAGCTGGCGCTGACCGGCCGAGAGGTGCACTCCGCGCTCGCCGACCTCGGTGTCGATGCCCTGGGGCAGCCGTTCGATGAAGGGGTCGGCGCCGACGGCCACGGCAGCGGCGCGGATGTCGTCCTCGGTCGCGTCGGGGCGCCCAAAGGCGATGTTCTCGCGCACCGTGCCCGAGAACAGGAAGCTCTCCTGGGGCACGATCCCGAGCTGGCTGCGAAGCGCTCTCGAGCTCAGCTCGCGCAGGTCCCTTCCATCCACGAGCAGCCGCCCCTGCTGCGGGTCGTAGAAGCGTGCCACGAGCTTCGCGAGCGTCGACTTGCCGGCCCCGGTCTCGCCGACCAGGGCGACCGTCTGCCCGGCCTCGACGTGCAGGTCGACTCCGTCCAGCGCCCAGTCCTGGTCGCCATACGCGAACGAGACCCCGTCGAGCTCGATCTCCCCGCGGATCGGCCCCGGATCGATCGCGTCGGGGCGGTCGACCATGTCCGGGCTCGTCTCCAGGAGGTCGAAGATCTTGTCCAGCGCCGCCATCCCCTGCTGGTAGGTGGTGTAGAGCTGCGAGATCTGCTGGATCGGATCGAAGAAGGCGTTCAGGTAGCCGACGAACGAGACGAGGATCCCGATTGCGACGTCGCCGTTGATCGCCCGGTAGCCCCCGTACACGAGGATCACCGCGGTCCCGATCGCCGACAGCAGCTCCACCGCGGGAAAGTAGGCGGCGTTCAGGTAGACGGTGGTCATGTTGGCGGCTCGGTTCTCCTCGTTGAGGACCGACATCCGACTCACGTGGCGCGGCTCCTGCGCGAAGCTCCGCACCACACGCACGCCCGAGAGCGTCTCCTGGAGGTAGGCGGTGATGTTCGCGATCTTCTCGCGGGTGCGGCGGTAGGCCCCGGTGGACGCGACGCGGAAGGCGACGCTTCCGATCGCCAGGAGCGGGAAGGTGATGAAGATGATCAGGGCCAGCGGCAGGTCGAGGGCCAGCATGATCACGACCACCCCGAGCAGCGTCAGGGTGCTCGAGACGAGCGTCACGACGCCGTCCGTGACCAGGGCGTCCAGGGCCTCGACGTCGTTGGTGAGACGCGAGATCAGCACGCCCGGCTTGTTGCGGGTGAAGAAGCCGATCGACATCCGCTGGAGGTGGGTGTAGATCTGCTCTCGCAGATCTTGCAGGGCGCGCTGCCCGATCCAGCCGACCAGGTAGGTCTGTACGTAGCTCGCCGCCCAGTAGAGGATCGTAGACGCGACGAAAATGGCGACGATCCAGTACAGGGCGCCGAGGTCGTCGGCCTGGATCCCCGAGTCGATCGCCCTTCCCGCGAGATAGGGAGGGGCCAGCGCCGCCACGGTCGCCAAGACGAGGGCGATCCCCGTCACGATCAACCGTGCCCGGTACGGACGGAGGAGGCCCACCAGCCAACGCAGCTTGCGGGTTCGCTGGCGCTCGCCCCGGATCAGCCGCCAGAGGTCGCGGAACAGCAGGAACGTGCCGAGCAGGCGTCCGGGTTGGTTCGCCTCGTCCTCGGCCGCCTCGGCCACCGGCCCCTGGGTCTCGGGATCGACCCCGCTCACAGGCGCGCCATCTCCTCGCGACGCTCGAGATCGCGCTGCAGGAAGACCGAGTCCTCCATCCCGTGCTCGGCGATCTCCGCGTACAGGGGGCACCGCTCGAGCAGCTCGGCGTGGCCCCCGCGGTCGACCACTCGGCCCTCGCTCATCACCACCACCTCGTCGGCCAGCGAGATGGTGGACATCCGATGGGCGACGATGAAGGTCGTCCGGTCGACCATCGCCTCGCGCAGGCCGTCCTTGATCGCCGCCTCGGTCCGGGCGTCGACCGACGAGGTCGCATCGTCGAGGATCAGGATCCTCGGGTCGGCCAGAAGCGCGCGGGCGATTGCGATCCGCTGGCGCTGGCCTCCCGAGAGGGTGAATCCACGCTCGCCGATCAGCGTCTCGTAGCGGTCGGGGAGCCGCTCGATGAAGCTCTCCGCCTGGGCGCGCCGTGCCGCAAGCTCGATCTCGTCGGGCCTCGCGTCCGGGCGGGCGTAGGCGATGTTCTCGGCCACGCTCGCCGAGAACAGAAAGCTGTCGTCGGCCACGAACGCCACCTGGGAGCGAAGCGAGCCGAGCTCGACCGTGCGCAGATCGGCTCCGTCGATCAGGACCTCGCCGCGGCTCGGGTCATAGAGGCGGGCGAGCAGCGCCACGAGGCTGGTCTTGCCCGAGCCGGTCGGCCCCACCAGCGCGACCGTTCGCCCCGGCTCGACCGAGAGATCGACGTCCTCGAGCGCGGGCGCTCCGCCGTTGTAGGCGAGCGAGACGCCGCGCAGCTCGACGCCGCCGGCCCCCGGAGGGAGCTCGGGTGCATCGGGCGGGCTCTGGATCCGCGGCTCGCGGTCGAGGATCTCGAACAGCCGATTCCCCGACGCGACCGCACGCTGAGCCATCCCGAGCGACATCCCGAGCAGCCGCATCGGCACCGTCAGCATGATCAGGTACGTGTAGAAGGCCGTGAAGTCGCCCAGCGAGAGGGTGCCGTTGATCACCGCCCGGCCCCCGACCAGGAGCACCACCGCGAGCCCAAGGCTGGGCAGGAAGCCGAGCATCGGTGAGTAGAACGCCTGAAGCCGGGTCGAGTAGATGTTCTGGTCGAACACCCTCGCCACCGAGCGGCGGAACCGATCCAGCATGTGGCGCTCTCGCGCGAACGCCTTCACGATCCGTATTCCCGAGATGCTCTCCTCGACCTCGGCCGTCAGCTCGGCGAGACGCTGCTGGATCTCCTGGACCGCGGGCCGCGAACGGCGGTTGAACCTGGCCGCCGAGAGGACCACGAACGGCACCGGCAGAAGCGCCAACGCGGCCAGCCATGGCTTGATCGCGAACATCACCACGCTGGCCAGCATGATCGTGAGCGCGTTCTGGGTCAGGAAGATCAGTCCGTAGCCGAGGAAGAACCGGATCGATTGGAGGTCGATCGTCGCCCTCGACATCAGCTGCCCCGTCTGCTGGCCGTCGAAGAAGCCGAGCTCGAGCACCTGGAGGTGGCGATAGAGGCGGTCTCGCAGGTCGTACTCGACGGCGACCGAGACCTTTCCCGCGATCAGGCGCCGGATCACCGAGAGGCCGAGGCGCAGGACGCCGGCGGCGACGATCCCCAGGGCCAGCGGCATGATCGCCGACTTGTCGCTCGGCGGCTCGATCGCGTTGACGGCCTGCCCGACCAGCCAGGGGATCAACACCGTCATCCCCATCGCGAGCCAGGCGAAGAGGAGCGACGCGCCTACGGTCCGGCGGTATGGGCGCAGGAATCCGAGCAGCCGCCAGAAGGTGGACACGACCGCTGACTATACAAAGTGAAGTATGGAGGTCGCGATACTGCCTCGGATGGCCCGTCAGCCTGCCGGCCTGTGCGACACCTGCGCTCATCAGCGGATCGTCCCGACGACGCGGGGGTCGAGCTTCTCGCTTTGCGAGCGATCGCAGACGGACGCCTCGTTTGCCCGTTACCCACGCCTCCCGGTCAGCGCATGCCGTGGATACGAGCCACGCGGCCGGGGCTCTGAGGTGCAACGTGCGTAGAGATCAGGCCTCGACCGGTGCCGGGGCTCGCGCGCTGCCGAGCGCGCCGGCGCTCGCCATGACCACGAGCGCGATGGCGATCGCCTCCCGCGTCGACAGCCCCTGGCCGAGGGCGACGAGCCCGACCAGCGCGGCGACCCCGGGCTCGAGACTCATCAGCACCCCGAAGGTCGCCCTGGGCAGCCGGCGAAGCGCCTCGAGCTCGAGCGAGTAGGGGATCGCCGAGCTCAAGACGGCGACCGCGATCCCGATCGCGAGCAGTCCCGGCCGAAGCAGCTCGACCCCGCCCCCGATCACCCCGGCGGGGATCAGGGCCACGGTTGCAACGGCCATCGCCATCGCGAGACCCCGACCGCCCGCATACCCCTGGCCGACCCGGGCGGCCAGCACGATGTAGGCGGCCCAGAACCCGCCGGCGAGGAGCGCGAAGCCGGCGCCGAGAAGGTCCAGGGCGCCCTCGAGCCCCGGCGCGAGCAACAGGATCCCGCCGGCGGCGAGCGCGACCCACAGCAGGTCGGCGGGCCGCCTCGAGCCGGCTACCGCGACGGCGAACGGCCCGGTGAACTCGAGCGTCACCGCGATCCCGAGCGGGATCCGGTCCAGCGCCGCGTAGAAGCTCAGGTTCATGCCGGCCATCACGAGGCCGAGCAGCACCGCGTCACGCAGCGGCCCGGTGAGCCGGCGCGGCACCGCGGGGCGCCACACCGCGAGCAGGATCACTGCCGCGAACCCGGTTCGAAGCAGCACCGCCCCCGACGGCCCCAGCTCGCCGAACAGGGTCGTGGCGAGCGCCGAGCCGAGCTGAACCGACGCGACCGCGCCGATCACCAGCCCGGTCGCCGTTGCCCGCTCCGCCCGGCTCAAGCGAGCGAGCCTATTGACCGGCGAGGCCCGGCATCAGGCGCCCTGGGGCGACACGGCCGCGAGCGCCTGGCGAAGGGTCGCGGGCATCTGGGGGCCCTGGAGGGTGCGAACGATCCGCCCCTCGGGGTCGAGCACGAACGTGGTCGGCAGCCCGGTGATGCCGTATCGCTCGCCCACCGTGCTCGATCCGTCGCGCAGGATCGGGTAGGTGAGGCCGTGATCGCGGATGAACGCGTCGGCATTGGCCGTCGTGTCGTTCCAGTCCACCCCGACCACGCGCGCCCTGCCGTGGAGGCTCCGGGACAGACGGTCGAGGGCCGGCGCCTCCTCGCGACACGGTGTGCACCAGCTCGCCCAGAAGTTGATCAGCGCCGGGCGGCCGCGAAGCGACGCGCGGCTCTCCTTCGGCCCGTGGAGCACCTGGGTCGGAAGGGCGGGCGCGGTCTTGGCGGACTGGGTCGAGCCGCTGGTCGCGAGCTCGGCGACCACCAGCCCGCCGATCACGGCGGCCGCCAGCAGCGCGAGCCCGAGGCGCCGCGACATGGTGGTCAGCTCGACGCCAAGAGCGGCGCGTCGTGGACGATCCACTTCGGCTTGAAGTTGGCCGGGTAGAGCGTCGTGATCTTGCCGCTCGCAGAGATCCCGTAGATCAGCGCCGAGTGCTCGACCGCGTCGGGGTCGCCCTTCTTCGAGGACTTCTTGGTGATGATGTTCCAATCGGCCCAGGTGTTCTCGAGCTGTTGCCGCGACCCGATCAGGTACTGCATCCGCCCGGTCATCTGGTGGTCGGCCAGGAACTTCTTGACCGTCGTCGGCGTGTCGCCCTCCGGGTCGACCGAGACGGCGATGATCTGCATGTCATCGGCCTTCGCGCCGAGCTCCTTCTGCGCGGCCCGCAGGTTGCCGACGATCAGCGGGCAGATGTCGGGGCAGTGGTCGTAGATGAAGGTGACGAGCACCGCCTTGCCCTTGTAGTCGTCGATGTTGACCGGCGCGCCGAGGGAGTTGTCGAGCGCCAGCGGTGGGACCGGCTTGGTGGGCTTGGCGACCGACCCGTCGAAGGAGGCCTGGGTGGTGGTCGTCGAGTCGGATCCCGACCCGCCGCAGCCGACCGCGCCGCCGACCGCCAGCAGGAATAGAAGCGTCGCGCCGAGAATGCGCATGCCCGTTCGCCGAGCCATTGCTCAGCCCGACGGCAGCCGGCCCAGCAAGAGGTTGGCGACCAAGATGACCGCCATCCCGAGGGCCAGCGCCGTGACCACGCCGAGCTCATCGGTCAGGCTGACCGAGAGCACCGCCGTCCCGCCGACTATCGCCAGATCCGCGATCCGCGGATGGCTGCGAAGCCAATTCAGCACCCGGATCACGATACCGACTCGCCGTCGTCGCCTCGAAGGCGCGACCAAAACCGGATGTACTCGCGCTCGTGGCCGATCCCCGCCTCGATCGGAAGGCGGGTGGAATCGGGCATCTCCCGGACTCCGAGGATCTCCTCGTAGGCCGCGAGGCGGGCACGGTGGTGCTCGAGCTGGGTCTCGGCCAGCGCGGCCGGGTCGGCGCCGAACGAGAGCTTCAAGAGCCCAGGATCGCGGAGCTCGTAGAGGTCGGCTCGCGGGTCGGCGAGCCACCGCTCGAGAGCCTTTCGGCCCGATGAAGAGAGGCTGTAGACGCGCCGCCGCCGTCCGCCCTCCTCGCGGCGCTCGGTGAGCAGCCCGGCCTCGGCCAGGCGGGCGCACTCCGTATAGAGCTGGGTGTGGGGGATCGACCAGATGTGGAACATGCCGGCCTGGGCGATCTGCTTCAGCCGGTAGGGGGTGGAGGGCCCGCATCCGTCGAGCAGGCCGAGCACGGCGTGGGAGGTGTCGGTGAGGCGCGGGGGCGGCACGCAGCACATGGTACAGTTCGTTTCGAACGATGCGGGTCAAATGATTCAGGAGGCGCCATGAACACCCTCGCCCAGTCCCCCGCGACCACCGGAGCCCGGCGCGGCTTCGACTCGCTCGACCAGGAGACCAGGATCGACTCGCTCGAGGTGCATGGACAGCTTCCGCCGTGGCTCTCCGGCTCGCTGATCAGGACCGGCCCGGCCAAGTGGGAGGTCTCCGGCCGTTCGATGAACCACTGGTTCGACGGCTTCGCGATGCTCCACCGCTTCTCGTTCGCCGGGGGCGAGGTCTCCTACGCGAACCGGTTCCTCGAGAGCCGGGCATATCGGGCCGCCCGCGCCGACGGCAAGCTCGCCTACTCGGAGTTCGCGACCGATCCGTGCCGGTCCCTGTTCTCGCGGGTCAGCGCGATGTTCTCGCCCAAGCTGACCGACAACGCCAACGTCAACCTCGCGAAGCTGGGCGAGCGCTTCATCTCGATGACGGAGACGCCGATCCCGGTCCAGTTCGACGCCGACACCCTCGAGTCCGCGGGCGTCGCCTACGACCCGCCCGGTCAGTTGACGACCGCCCATCCGCACCTCGATCGGGCGACCAAGGGGATGCTCAACTACGCGGCCAAGCTCGGTCCTCGGAACAGCTACCGGTTCTTCCACCTCGGTCCGACCAGCTCGAGCCCCGAGGTGATCGCGACCAAGCCGGTTCGCGAGCCTGCCTACATGCACTCGTTCGGGCTCACCGAGCGCTGGCTGGTCCTGGCCGAGTTCCCGTTCGTCGTCAACCCGCTGCGACTTGCGTTCAGCGGCCGCCCCTACATCGAGAACTACCGCTGGAAGCCCGAGCTCGGCACCCGGTTCCACCTCTTCGACCGCCGGACCGGCGACAGCGCCGGCCCCTTCGAGGCCGAGGCGCGATTCGGCTTTCATCACGTCAACGCGTACGAGGACGGCGATCAGGTCGTGGTCGACGTCTGCACCAGCCGCGACGCCGGCGTCGTCGAGGACCTCTACCTCGAGAGGCTGCGGGCCGGCAAGCCGGTCGCGCCCTCCCACCTGGAGCGCTTCCGGATCTCCCCGGGCGCCGGGACGGTCGGGGTCGAGCGGCTGATCGACCGGACGATCGAGCTGCCACGGATCAACTACGGACGCTGCAACGAGCGGCCGTACCGCTACGCGTGGGGGGTCGGGCTGGAGAGCGGCTGGATCGACAGGGTCGTCAAGGCCGATGTGGTCGAGCGCACCTCGACCGAGTGGCTCGAGGAGGGCGCTTTTCCCGGCGAGCCCGTCTTCGTGGCCTCCCCGGACGGCGGCGACGAGGATGACGGGGTGCTGCTCTCCGTGGTGCTCGACGGCCGTGCCGGGAGCTCGTACCTGCTGATCCTGGACGCGCGGTCGCTTCGCGAGCTGGCCCGAGCCGAGGTTCCTCACCACATCCCGTACGGGTTTCACGGGCAGTTCGAGCGCTCCTGAAGAGGAGCCGGATCGGGCTGGCTACCCTGATGGGCGATGGCCCGCGAGAACGGAACCCCGACCCTCGAGGAGCGAGGGCAGCTCGATGCGGCACGGGGCGGCGACGAGGCGGCGTTCCGCGGCCTCGTCGAGCCTCACCGAGCCGAGCTCCATGCGCACTGCTACCGCATGCTCGGATCGGTCCACGATGCCGAGGACGCGCTTCAGGACGCGCTGCTTCGCGCCTGGCGCGGGCTGAGAGGGTTCGAGGCCAGAAGCTCGCTTCGCTCGTGGCTCTACAGGATCGCCACGAACACCTGCCTCGACGTCATCGCGAGGCGACCGAAGCGGGCGCTGCCGATCGACTACGGGCCGCCGAGGCATCCTGATCAAGGGCCCCTGCTCCCGCTCGCCGAGTCGGTCTGGATCGAGCCATACCCCGACGAGGCTCTCGGGCGCCCCGACGGATATGCCTCACCCGATGCCCGCTACGAGCAGCGCGAGGCCGTCGAGCTCGCGTTCATCGCGGCGCTCCAGCTTCTTCCGGCCAACCAGCGCGCCGCCCTGATCCTTCGCGAGGTGCTCGGCTTCTCGGCGCGGGAGGTGGCCGAGACCCTGGATACGACGACCGCATCGGTGAACAGTGCACTTCAGCGCGCCCGCAAGACGGTCGAGGAGCGCCTGCCCGAGCGAAGCCAGCAGAGCACCATGCGGTCGCTCGGCGATGACGGTGTGCGCGAGGTGGTCGCCGGGTATGTGGAGGCGTGGGACCGCGGTGACATAGACGCCGTGGTCGCGATGCTGACCGAGCAGGCGTCATTCGCGATGCCGCCCGCGCCGAGCTGGCACCGGGGCAGCGAGCAGCTGACCACCTTCCTCGGGGCCGGGCCCCTGTCGGGCGAGTGGCGCTGGCGCCACACCCCGGTCAGCGCGAACGGCCAACCGGCGCTCGCCTTCTACTGCTGGGACGACGCATCGCAGGCCTATCTGGCGTTCGCGCTGAACGTGCTGTCGATCCGCGACCGGCGGATCGATGACGTGACCGCGTTCATCGCACGCTCGACCGAGCCGACGGACCTCGAGGCCTACCGGCGATGGCCCGAGGAGCCGATGGCTCCGGAACGGTTCGAGGACTTCTTCGGGCGGTTCGGCCTGCCCGAGGCGCTGCCGGATTGAGCGGTTCGGGCCCCTCGGCCCGGCGCGATCCCGCACGGCGCCGATGAGTTGTGGGTTTGAGCCCGGTCTGTAGGGGAAACGGCACCACCAGGAGATGAACTCGATGAGCGACGAACAGATGGAGGCGGGAGCCGTGCCACCCAACGACAGCGATCGCACCCGCTGGATCGCCCTCTACGTGCTCTGCGCAGGCATGCTGATGATCGTCCTCGACGTGACGGTGGTGAACGTCGCGCTGCCCACGATCCAGGACGACCTCGGTTTCTCGAGCTCGAGCCTCGCCTGGGTCGTGAACGCGTACCTGATCGCGTTCGGCGGTCTGCTCCTCCTGGCCGGCCGGCTCGGCGACCTGATCGGCCGCAGGACGATCCTCCTGGCGGGCCTCGGAGTGTTCACGGTCGCCTCGCTGGTCTGCGGCCTGGCCGACACCCAGGGCGTGCTGGTCGGAGCCCGGTTCGTCCAGGGGGTCGGGGGCGCCATGACCTCGGCGGTGATCCTCGGGATGATCGTGACGATGTTCCCCGAGCCGCGCGAGCAGGCGAAGGCGGTCGGCGTGTATGCGTTCGTCGCATCGGCCGGGGGATCGGTGGGGCTGCTCGCCGGCGGCATCCTCACGCAGTCGATCAACTGGCACTGGATCTTCTTC
>JBOGZB010000204.1:0-4481 GCA_050697175.1 Solirubrobacterales bacterium
GGCCGACGGGGCCGACGGGGCCGACGATGACCCGGCCGGCGGCGGCGCCTCGGTAGCCTGACCGGGATGCGCCGCGTCGCCCCCCGCGGCGAGGCGGACGAGCTGGTCCGCTTCCGCCGCCTCCTCACCGCGACCATCGCCGCGACGTTCGCGCTGATCGTGATCGGCGGCGTCGTCCGGGTCAGCGACTCGGGCCTCGGATGTGGCGCCGCCGGAAGCGGGACCCAAGGCTGGCCGCTCTGCGGAGGGCGCCTGCTGCCGTTCCTCCAGGAGCATCAGGTGATCGAGTTCAGCCATCGGCTCGTCGCGACCGTGGTCGTGGTGCTGATCGTGGCGCTGGCGGTTCTGGCGTTCAGGCGGCTTCGCGACCACCGCCTGCTGGTCCGGGGCACGATCGCCGCAGGGATCCTCGTGCTGGCTCAGGCGGCGCTCGGCGGCCTGACCGTGGAGCACGGCCTCCACACGGCCCTGGTCGCCGCGCATCTGGGCTTGGCGATGCTCCTGCTCGGACTGCTGATCGCCCTGCGCCGCTTCGCCCAGCCGGCCGACCGGCTGGACCCTATCGACGGATCGCGCGCCCTGCGGGCGACGGCGGCGGCGACGGCCGTGCTCCTGTTCGCGACGATCGTCGCCGGCGGCTATGTCGCCGGCACGGAGGGCGAGGGCACACCCGACAAGCCCGTGCTCGGCGCCCACCTCGCGTGCGGCGAGCAGTTCCCGACCTGCCTCGACAAGTTCATGCCGTTCCAGTACGGCCGGCTGGTCGACATCCAGCTCACCCACCGGCTGCTCATGTACCTGACCACGATCGCGGCGATCGCGATGACGGCCGTCGCCTGGAGGCGGCGCTTCCCGAGCCGCGCGTTCGCGGCCGTCCCGGTGCTTCTCGCCGGGCAGATCCTGCTCGGCGCGATGAACGTCTGGCTCGGCAAGCACCCCTGGCTGGTCGTCGCCCACCTGACCCTGGCGACTATTCTCTGGGCGACCGTGGTCTTCGCGGCGGTCCTCCTACTCGAGGTGCCGGCGGGCGCGCGGCGACGATTGCAGGACTCCGGAGCGACCGACACCCAGGCGGTCGCCGCCTGACGACATGGAGAGCGCGACCGACACCGGCGACCTGATGCCGAGCACCGCGATCGACGGGGCGGCCGAGCACGGCGCGCCATCGCTCGGCCGACCGGGCGCCGGGCCCCATGCTTCGCGCCGGCCGCTGGGCGCCGTGCTCGGCGACTACCTGGCGCTCACCAAGCCGCGGATCATCTCGCTCCTCCTGGTCACCGCCGTCGCGACGATGTTCATCGCCGACCCGTCGGGGCCGGGGATCGCGACGATCCTTTGGACGATCCTGGGCGGCTACCTGGCGGCGGGCAGCGCCGGGGCCATCAACCACTACCTGGAGCGCGACCGCGACGCCCGGATGGCGCGGACCTGCGCTCGGCCGCTGGTCGCGGGACGAATCGAGCCGCTCCACGGGCTGATCTTCGGGATCTCGCTGGGCGTGCTCGCGACGGTCCAGCTCGCGGTCACGGTCAACCCTCTGGCCTCCGCCCTGGCCCTGATCGGGCTGCTCGGCTACGTGTTCGTCTACACGCTGTGGCTCAAGCCCCTGACGCCGCAGAACATCGTGATCGGCGGCGCCGCCGGCGCGGTCCCGCCGCTGGTCGGCTGGGCCGCTGCGACGGGCGGCCTGACGCTCGACGCGCTCTACCCCTTCGCGATCGTCTTCCTGTGGACCCCGCCGCACTTCTGGGCCCTGTCGCTGCTGGTCAAGGACGACTACGACCGCGCCGGAATCCCGATGATGCCGGTCGCCCGCGGCGACCTGTCGACGCGGCGCCAGATCCTCGTCTACTCCGTCATCCTGCTCGCGCTGACGGTTCTCCCCTTCGTGACCGGGCTTTTCGGGGCGGCCTACCTGGTCGTCGCGCTGGTGCTCGGAGGGGCGCTGGTCGGGCTCTCGGTCGACCTGCTGGCCCGGCCGTCGCAGGCCGCGGCGGTGCGGCTCCACCTGGCCTCGCTCGCCTATCTCGCGCTGCTCTTCACGGCCATGGCCGTGGACGGCGTGATCGCCGGCTGAGTGGCCGCCGCCGCTGATCGGTCGTCGCGGCCTGGGGCGGCCTGAGCCGTGGCCGGCCCCGGCGCGGCGCCGATCGACCCGGACGCCGCGATGCGGAGCAAGCGCTTCGTGCTCCTCCTGATCCTCGCCGCGATCATCGGCGTTGTCGCGTCGCTCGTCGCCTGGGGCTTCCTCGAGCTGATCTACCAGATCCAGCAGGACGTCTTCCACCACCTTCCCGACGAGCTCGGATTCGACAGCGTCCCCGTGTGGTGGCCGATCCCCGTGCTGGCGCTGGCGGGCGTCGTGACCGCGTTCGCGATCGTCCGGCTCCCGGGAACCGGCGGGCACCTGCCCGCCAACGGGCTGAATGCCGGCACGACGCTCCCGGTCGAGCTACCGGGCGTGATCCTCGCGGCGCTGGCGTCGATCGGCCTCGGAACCGTCCTCGGCCCGGAGGCGCCGCTGATCGCGATCGGCGGAGGGCTCGGGCTGCTCGGCGCGAGCCTGATCCGCGGGAACAGCTCACCGGAGATCGGCGAGCTCCTCGCAGCGTCCGGCACCTTCGCCGCCGTCTCGTTTTTGTTCGGCTCACCGCTGATCGCGGCGGTGCTCTTGATCGAGGCGACCGGGCTCGGCGGTCCGAAGCTGAAGCTCGTGCTGCTGCCGGGGCTCCTGGCGGCCGGAATCGGGTCCCTGGTCTCGATCGGGATGGGGGCGTGGACGGGGCTCAGCACCAGTCAGATCGCGATCGGAACCTTGCCGCTGCCGCCCTTCGACCGCCCCTCGGTGGTCGACTTCGCCTGGACGATCCCGCTCGCGCTCGCCGTCGCGGTGATCACCCTGGTCGTGTTCCGCATCGCGCGGGAGACGGTCGGGTTCGCCAAGTCGCGCCCCTACCTTGCGCTTCCGGCGATCGGCGTCGCGATCGCGGGGTTGGCGATCGCCTTCCACGCGACGACCGGCAAGGATGCGAACGAGGTCCTGTTCTCCGGCCAGGACGCCCTCGGGGGGTTGGTCGCCGGGGCCGGGGCGTGGTCGCTGGGCGCGCTGGCGCTCCTGATCGCGTTCAAGGGCCTCGCCTATGCGATCTCGCTGGCGGGATTCCGGGGAGGCCCGACCTTCCCCGCGATGCTGATCGGGGCGGCGGCGGGCCTGATGGCCGCTCAGCTGCCGGGGTTCGACGTGACGCCGGCAGTCGCGGTCGGGATCGGCGCCGGCGTCGTCGCGGTCTTGAGGCTCCCCTTGTCGGCGATCGTCCTCGCCGCAGTTCTCACCTCCAAGTCCGGGCTCGGCAGCAGCCCCCTGATCATCGTCGGCGTGGTCATCGCCCAGCTCGCCGTCGTGGCGATCTCGCCGCTGATCGGGATGGACTCCGCGGCCGGCGGCGACGGGGACGTGGATCACAACGCGCCGCCCCTCGGGAGCGCGGCCGAACAGCCCGGCTGACGGGGGCGGCCCGTTCACCCGGTCGGAGCGCGACGGACCAGCGAGACGGCGAGGCGGGCCGGAATCGACTCGTCAGCCGCCGCTCGGCCCGAGTCGGGCGACCTCCGAAGTGATCTCCTCGAGACGCCGGTCCAGCTCGTCGAGCTTCTCCATCACGGGGTCCGCGCGGCCGATCTTCGAATCCGCCTGCGCCCTCGCCACCAGGGCGCTCGTGATCACCCCGGTTACGACCGCGTAGAGCGACAAGCCGCCCAGCATCAGGACGGAGGCGATCAGCTTTCCGGCCGTCGAGCCGGGCACCGTGTCCCCGTACCCAACGGTGGTCACGGTCTGGATCGCCCACCACATTCCGAGCCAGACGGTGTCGAACGTCTTCGGGTCGACGAGCCGCTCGACGATTCCGAACACGACCACGCCCACCCCCCAGGAGGCGACGATCACATAGGCAGCATTACGAGGACGAAAGCCCTTTCGCTTTGCCCGTCTCTGCAAGCGTTGGCCGACCCGACCCGCCGGCGCTTGCTGCTCCATCCTGTGAGCTTCGCCGCCTGACCCGCCAGTCCTGTCGGGCGCCCGGGACCCGTCTCAGCTGGGACCGAACTCAGATGAGATCAGTCTCCACCTTGATGCGACCCGACTTGGCCGCATCGGCGAGCGCCGCGTAGTCGAGCTCGTTCTGGTCCGCATAGCGCTCGGAGAACTCGGCGATCGCCCGGTCGAACGTGTCGCCCTTGCCGAGATAGGAGCCGATCGCAATCCGGTCGCCTGACCTCGCGTGGGCTCGAGCCAAGGTCCAGCCGCAGACCTGTCCGTAGATCGCAAGGCCCTCAGGCGCCAGGGTCTCGACCTCTATCGATCGCTTGCCGTCCCAGAGCTGGCGCACGTAGAAGTCTCGCTCCTGGCCGTCGATCCCGATCGCCGGAAGCCAGCCGAGGAGAATGTCGCTCGAGGCCTGCATCACCCACTGGCCCTCGAC
>JBOGZB010000205.1:0-11097 GCA_050697175.1 Solirubrobacterales bacterium
GTGGGGGACGCGCGAGGACCTGGTCTCGGGGGCGCTTCGCCTCGACGAGCTGGGGCTCGCCGGCGGGCTGATCGCGATCTTCGCCGCGGCGTTCGTGATCCCGATGACCTGGCGCGAGCCCGCGGCCGAGCGCCCCGGGGCCGAGGCGCGACACGGGGAGTTCCAGGCGCTGCTCCTGAGCTCGGTCCTCGGCATGGTCGTCCTCGCCCAGGCCCAGAACCTGATCATCCTGTTCGTCTCGCTCGAGCTGCTGTCGGTGCCGCTCTACGTCCTCTGCGGCTCGGCGATACGCCAGACCCGGTCCCTGGAGTCAGGGCTCAAGTACCTGATCGTCGGCTCGCTCGGTTCGGCGACGCTTCTCTACGGCCTGGCGTTCATCTACGGCGGCGCGGGATCGACCGACTTCTCGGGAATCCGCGACGCGGTCGGCTCCGGGCTCACCGACGATCCACTCATCCTGATCGGGATCGCCCTCGCGGCGACCGGGCTCGCGTTCAAGGCCTCGATCGCGCCGTTTCACCAGTGGACACCGGACGTCTACGAGGGCGCTCCGACCCCGGTCACGGCGTTCATGGCGGTGGCCACCAAGGCGGCGGCGTTCTGCGTCTTCGTCCGATTCTTCGAGGTGGCACTCGGCCCCGCCGTGGACAACTGGCAGCCGGCGCTCGCCGTCCTGGCGGCCGTGTCGATCGTGGTCGGGAACATCGGGGCGCTCGGCCAGAACTCGCTCAAGCGCCTCCTGGGCTACTCGGGCGTGGCCCAGGCCGGCTACATGCTCGTCGGACTGGTCGCCGCGTCCGCGATCGGGATCAACGCGCTGGTCTTCTATCTGGCCGCCTACACGCTGATGAACCTGGCCGCCTTCGCGGTGATCGTGGTCCGCGAGCGCGAGACCGGCTACGGCGACTCGATCGAGGCCTTCGAGGGCCTCGGGCGCGACCGCCCGGCCCTGGCCTGGCCGCTGACCATCTCGATGCTCGGCCTTGCGGGCCTGCCGGCGACCGCGGGCTTCATGGGCAAGCTCTACCTGATCGAGGCGGCGGTGGGCTCCGATTACACCTGGCTCGGAGTCGCGATCGCGATCGGCACCATGATCTCGCTCGCGTACTACCTGCGGGTCGTCGCGGCCGTCTGGATGCGCCCGGCGGCCGAGGCGCGCGCGCCCGAGGGCACGGTCCCGGCGATGGCCGGCGGATCGCCGGAGGCCGATCTCGGCCCCGCGGCGGAGCACGAGCCGATGCCCGCGCCGCGGCCCGGTTGCCGGGTCATCCTCGCCCTCGCGGCGATCGCGGCGGCCGCCACCGTCTTCTTCGGCGTCATCCCGTCGCCGCTCGTCGACTGGGCCTCGCACGCCGGCGACTCGCTCGCCTCGCTGATCGGCTGAAGCGCGAGCCGGTCCCGTGCCGTCGCCGCCGGGGCTCAGGTCGGCGGCAAGGCGCCGAACATCTCGCCGAGCCGGCTGGCGACGGCGAAGTCGCCCTCGATGACAAGCGCCCCGTCGAGCAGCAGCTTGGGCGGGAACGCCTCGCGGGCCGCAACCCGGACGAAGTCGGGGACGCTGGTTCGAATCGTGACCGCCGGGTCGCGCGCGGCGCCGCGCCGCGCGCTGGCTCGTCCGTCCCCGATTCGGATCGTCCAGCTGCGGGGAGCGTCGCGGCCCCGGAGCTCGTAGAGGATCTCGCCCTCGAAGCCCTTCGCCTGGCCGGGCACGAAGGCGCGCTCCATCCCCTTGAAGATCACCGGGAGGCCAGGGCCCCGATCGAACAGCCGGTGTAGCTGGGAGTCGGATCGGTCCCGAACCAGCGCCGCGAGGCCGGTCTCGCCGAGCCGCGCGGCCAGCTCGCGTGGGCCCGGCCGATCGGCGGGCCTTGCACCGTTGCCCGAAGCAGCCCCAACCGCTCGGGCGGGGCTCGGCTCACCGTCGGGCTTGACCACGTATCCCGGGTCGCCCGTTCGCGCCGGCGAGCGGCGGGCCATCGCGGCCTCGATCGCACCGGCCAGGCGGTCGGCCTTCTGGCGCTCGCGCTCCTCGGCCTTCCCCGAGAAGCGCGGGGCGACCTCGGCGGCGAACAGCTCGAGGCTTTCGCAGATGTGCTCGTGGCGGTTGGGCCCCGCCTGCGAGACGAAGATCACCTGGTCGACCCCGGCCGCCTCGTAGCGGGTGATGAGGTCGGCGATCTGGTCCGGCGTGCCGATCGCCCCACGGAGGCTTCCGAGACCCTGCTGGAGGAGTTGGACACCCAGCGGACCGTCGTCGGCGGTGACGATCTCACGGGCGAACCCGACCTCGGCGCGACGCTCGACGAACTCCTGCCAGATGTTCGAGTGGCCGGGGCGGTGCTCGCCGAACCCGTAGTAGTAGGCGAGCGAGAAGCCGAAGAAGTGGGCGCCGTCGATCCCCCGTTCGATCGCCGTCTGCTCGTCGTTGTGGCACATCATCGGCAGGACCACCGCGACGTTCGGGTTGACGCTGAACCCCGCCGGCAGGCATCGCTCCGAGGCCACCGTGGCGTAGTAGGAGTCGACCCATTCCTTGGCGTCCTCGGGCTCGACGAACGAGAACGAGAGCGCGCCGATCCCGTTCTCGGCGGCGGTGACGATCGAATCGCGCCGGCTGCACGCCATCCACAACGGCGGATGGGGCCGCTGCATCGGCTTCGGGACCACGTTTCTGGGCGGCATCGAGAGCCAGCGGCCGTCGCAGCCGGCGAACGGCTCCTCGACGAACATCCTGGTGATCACGTCAAGCGACTCCCGCCACTGGTCCCGCTTCAGGTCGCGATCGACGCCGAAGCCACCCAGCTCGATCTGCGAGCCGCCCTCGCCGGTCCCGAACTCCACCCGCCCGCCGGAGATCAGGTCGAGCGTCGCGACTCGCTCGGCGACCCGCGCGGGGTGGTTGACCGAGGGAGGGAGCTGGATGATCCCGTGCCCGAGGCGGATCCGCTCGGTCCGCTGGCTGGCAGCAGCGAGGAACACCTCGGGCGCGCTCGAGTGCGAGTACTCCTCGAGGAAATGATGCTCGACCTCCCAGACGAAGTCGATCCCCAGCCGGTCGGCGAGCTCCACCTGCTCGAGGGCGTCGCTCAGGAGCCGGTGCTCGTCGAGCCGGCCGTCCACACGGGGGAGCTGGTGCTCGTAGAAGAGGCCGAACCG
This sequence comes from Solirubrobacterales bacterium, assembly GCA_050697175.1. Classification (GTDB taxonomy): domain Bacteria; phylum Actinomycetota; class Thermoleophilia; order Solirubrobacterales; family 70-9; genus AC-56. Next base: position 3,157 of record JBOGZB010000205.1, read on the forward strand.
CACGAGCCCGGACCATAGTCGGTGCCGAACCGGCTCGGACCTCGATACGGACCCCGAGGCGCCGCCGCTCTGCGATCCTCTCGGCGTGCTCCACCACGTCTCGCTCGAGATCGCGCCCGGCGACGTCGAGGCCACGATCGGGTTCTTCGAGCTGCTCGGGTTCTCGAAGATCGACGCGCCTGAGGCGATCGCGCCCTTCGTCACCTGGCTCGAGGCGGACGGGACCCAGGTTCACCTGATCCACACCCCCGAGCCGACCACGCCGGTGCTGGGCCATCCGGCGGTCGTCGCCGAGCGGTTCGACGAGACGGTCGCAGGCCTTCGCCGCGCCGGGTTCGTGGTCCAGGACGCCGACCGCCTCTGGGGGGAGCGGCGCTCGTTCGCGGTGGCGCCGAGCGGCCAGCGGGTCGAGCTGATGGCGGCTCCGCCGCCTCGCACCACCTAGAACCGCGCGTATGCTGACTGGGGTGACCGACTTTCCGACCGTTCGGGTCGCTGCCGTCCAGGCGACCCCTGTGATCCTCGACGCCGAGGCCACGATCGAGAAGGCCTGCGCCCTGCTCGCCGAGGCCGCGGAGCGAGAAGTCGACCTCGCGGTGTTCCCTGAGACCTTGGTGCCCCTGTACCCGTCCAACAGCTGGGCCAAGGACGCCGCCTCGTTCGAGGGCTGGGACGAGTTCTGGGAGCGCCTGTGGGAGAACTCGGTGGACGTCCCGGGACCCCACGTGGATCGTTTGGCACAGGTGTGCGGGGAGCTCGGCATCCATTGCGCGATCGGCGTCAACGAGCGTCAGGCAGAGCGTCCCGGGTCGCTCTACAACGCCACCGTGCTGATCGGCCCTGAGGGCCTGCTCGCCAAGCACCGAAAGCTGATGCCGACCATGCACGAGCGGCTGTTCCACGGCGTCGGCGCCGGAGACGACCTCGGCGTGACCCCGACGGCGGCCGGCCGGCTCGGCGGCCTGATCTGCTGGGAGAACATGATGCCCTTGGCTCGCTACGCCGTCTATGAGGAGGGCCCCCAGATCTGGCTCGCCCCGACCGCCGACGACACCGACGGCTGGCTCGCCAGCATGCGCCACATCGCGCTCGAGTCGGGAGCCTTCGTCGTCTCCGTGCCCCAGTTCATCCCGGCGAGCGCCTTCCCCGACGACTTCCCGGTGCCCCTCCCGGAGGGCAAGGAGGTGTTCGGGAACGGGGGTGCCGCGATCATCGAGCCCGCCGATGGCGAGCTGATCGCAGGGCCCCTCTACGGCGAGGAGGGGATGGTGATCGCCGACTGCGACCTGCGGATCTCGCTCCACGCCAAGCGCCTCTTCGACGCGGTGGGCCACTACAGCCGCGACGACGTCCTGGCGGCCCGGCTGAACCACCACCCCGGGCCCCACCTCGTAGCGCCCCCACCGGGCCCTCGCGACCAGGTCGAGTCCGAGGGCTGAGCACGCCCAGGCCGGCTCGCCCCGTCGTTCGCCGACCGGAATCCTAGGATTCGCTGCCCGTGCGATACCCGGTCGAGACATTCACCCCCGAGGAGCAGGCGCTCCTTCGCCCCCACTTCACCAACCTGGACCTGCCGGTCTTCTGCCTGGTCAACCTCCCGGAGACGGTCAAGGGCGCCCTGTTCGCGCGCTACTCGCGGTACCCGGGCACCCTTCGGCGGTTGTTCCTGGAGGAGTTCGCCGGCGAGGTCCCGAGCGGCGATCGGCCCTTCGACGGGATCGAGGGCTCGCGCGCCGCGGGCCTGTATGAGCGTGTGTTCATGGGATACGGGGACGACTCGATCGCCCAGGTGGGAGGCGCGCACGTCGCCTGCGAGTGGGTCTCGAACGTCCTCACCAAGGTCCTTCAGCGCGGCCGCCTCGCCGCCTACCTCGAGCAGTCGACCCGCTACATCCCCTACGACCAGCCGATCCCCGGCGATCCGGGCGGCTACCGCTACCACCGCGACGATCGGCTGGGCGAGCCCTATCGCACGGCAATGGACGAGCTGTTCGCGATCTACTCGCGCGGGCTCGAGCAGGTGCGGCAATGGGCCGCCGAGCAGTGGCCGCGCGGCGAGGAGCCCGAGGCGGCCTGGATGCGCTCGATCCGCGCCAAGGCGCTCGACCTGATGCGCGGCCTCCTGCCCGCTGCGACGCTGAGCCACGTCGGCATCTATGCGTCTGGACAGGCCTACGAGCAGCTCCTGCTGCGAATGGCGGCCTCTCCCCTGCCCGAGGCTCGCGAGTTCGGGGGGATGATCCTCGGCGAGCTCGCGAAGGTGATCCCGAGCTTCGTGGCGCGGGTCGAGCGGCCCGACCGCGGCGGCGAGTGGATCGCCTACCTCCGCGGCCGGCGCGAGGCCGGCGAGCGGGCGGTGGCGAGACTGGGGCTCGACCGCCCGACGGCCGGCGAGGCGCCCTCGGTCGAGCTGATCGAGGTCCAGGGAGGCGAGGAGGACCTCCTGGCCGCCTCGCTGTTCGAGTCCTCGGCGGCGGCCGAGGGCGAGATCAGGCGCCGGATCGGGGCGATGGACCCGATGGAGCGCGGCGAGCTGATCGCCGCGCTGGCCGGCGAGCGCGCCAACCGCCGACACCGCCCCGGCCGCGGCTGGGAGGCCGTTCGCTACCGGTTCGAGATCGTGTCCGACTATGGAGGATTCCGCGACCTTCAGCGACATCGGATGCTGACCTGCCAGTGGCAGCGGCTCGGGCCCCACCTGGGGGCAGGCGTCCCCGAGGAGGTCCGCGACGCCGGGTTCGGGCCCGATTACGAGCGGGCCCTGGATCTGTCGCGGGGCGAGTTCGAGCGCCTCGAGCGCGAGGGCCTGCCCGACGCCGCGCCCTACGCTCTCTGCCTCGGCTACCGGATCCGCTACGTCCTCGATCTGAACGCCCGCGAGGCGATGCACCTGATCGAGCTGCGCTCGGGCCGCGAGGGACACCCCACCTACCGCGCGGTCGCGCAGGCGATGTACGAGCGGATCGCGGCCGTTCACCCCTCGATCGCGGTGGCGATGACCCATGTGGACTCCTCGCGTGAGCCCCGTTTGGAGCGGATCCTGAGCGAGATCCGCACCCACCGAAAGCGGGTCGCGGCAACCGACTGAGGCGGATCGGCCCGCGAGCGCTGCGGCCGCGGATCCGGCGGCGCCCCGATTTGAACCCGCGGGGCGCTTCGGACGTATGCTGGTTACGTGGGATCCGGGGGGAGCTCATCAGCTCGGGGCCGTTTCAGGGCGCGCGTCCTGGGACTGATCGGGGCCGTTTCGGCGGTCCTCCTGCTCGCCCCAGCAGCGAACCTCTCCGCCCAGGGAACCGGCCAGGCGGCCGACACGGCCACCACGCCCGCCGAGCCCGCGCCGCCGGGCGACGTCGCTCAGGCGAGCGAGCCGGGCACGCCCCAACCCGCGGGCGCCGAGCCCCGGCACGGGAACTCGGGCGGGAGCGCCCCCCCGCGCGTCAGGACCTCGAGGACCGCCGCTACGGCGGCCGGGTCGAGCTCGGTGTCGATCGTCGGCGCCACGGCGAGCAGCTTCGCCTTCTCCCCCCGAACGATCGTCATCACGGCCGGGGATACGGTCCGCTGGGTCAACAACTCCAGCACCTCGCAGGGCCACACGGCGACGGGCAAGAGCTTCGACTCCGGGTTCATGAAGCCGGGAGACCGCTACTCCCACACCTTCAAGGACCCGGGGAGCTTCTCCTACATCTGCTCGATCCACCCGTTCATGAAGGGGACGGTGACCGTCAAGTCGTCCGGCTCCGGCGGATCCGGCGGGGGCAACGGAGGCGGCTCGTCGGGCGGCGGGAGCGGCTCGGGATCGACCGGCGGCGGGAGTGGCGGGAGCGACGGGAGTGGCGGCACCGCCGGTGGGTCGGGGGTCGGCTCGTCGACTGGATCGTCAGGGGCGCCGAGCGCCACCGGTCAGCTGCCCTCCACCGGGCTGGCGCTGGTGCCCCTGGCCGCGCTCGGCGCGGCGCTGATCGTGCTCGGGGTCGCGATGGCCACCAGGCTTCGCGCCTACTGGTAGGCCCGCGGGGGTCACCCGGCGCCGGGGCGCCGCGACCGGCTAGCGACGCTGCTTTCGCTTCCGTTTCCCGGCGGCGGGAGCGTCGATCGAGCGCGACGATGACTCGTCCTCCCCCTCGACCTCGCTGGCCTCGCCATTGATCACCGTCTCGCCCGAATCCGCTCCCTCTTCCGAGCCCTCGCCCGGGCGCTGCCATGGAATCGCCTCACCCGCCTCCCAGGCGGGCGGCCGACCCTTCGGGATCCGTCCGACGAACAGCAGGCCGAGGAAGCCGGTCCAGACCAGCACACCGAGCAGCGCCACCGGGAGGATCAGGATGATCGAGGCGCCGAGGGCCATGCCGAAGCTGCCGAAGAACCGGGTCAAGAGGCCGACGCGCTGGGCCTGGAGCGGTACGTAGATCATCATCACGACGAGCCCGAGGACGGCCGGGAACAGCAGGCCCTGAGCGAGCTGGAGGGTGCTGTCGCCAGAGGTCGTGTCGCTGGCCCGCGCATCGCCGATCTGTGCCTCGGCGTCGGTCTGCGTCTCGTGGTCGACGCTCGGGCTCGCGGCGTCGAGCTTCGCGGGCAGGTCGGTGACGACCTTCTGGGGATTGCTCTTGCCGAAGTGCTTCACCTTGTAGAAGCTGCCCGATGTCTGCTGCACCTCCAGGGCGGGCTTGTCGAGGGCGGTGTAGATGGTCACCTTGTCGAGCGATCCCGAGTCGGTGTTGAGCTGGTGCTGGAAGGCCGGGTAGGGCTTGTGGGGCTCTTTGGCCAGCTTCACGAAGTCCGAGGCGGCATTGCGGGCCCCGAGGGCCTGCGCGACGGTCTGGGCCGAGAACAGGATCGGGCCGATCAGGACGAAGCCGATCATCGCCGCCTGAACGCGCGGGTTTCGCGCCTGAGCGGCCCGGAACAGGTAGATGAACGGAATCGGCAGGAGCAGGAACGCGATCGCCCGGACCGCGGACGCGAACACGATCGTCCCCGCGTGATCGTTCAGCGAGCGCAGCTGATGGGCGTCGCTCGCCCCAGCGTAGATCCCGGCGGTGCGCTCGATCACGTACGAGACGAGGTAGAGCGCGAAGCTGAGCACCGCGGCGACGGCAGCCGGAACCGCCCAGCGACGCTCGCGCTCGATTGCTCGCTGGGGGCCCACGAAGCGCCTATCTTAAGCGCGTGCCTGAATTCGCAGTCACCGCAATCGGCCGAGACCGACCCGGCATCGCCGCCGCGATCAGCGGCGCGCTGCTCGAGCTGGGCGGGAACATCGAGGACTCCCAGATGTCGATCCTGCGGGGCCAGTTCGCGGTGGTGCTGATCGTCAGCCTGGCCGACCCCCTCGACCGCGCGGCCGTCGAGGATCGGCTCGAGCGGGTCCGGACGGAGCTGAGCCTCGAGGCGGTCACCCTTGACGCGATCGACGATCCGGGCGCCGCGACGGCGCGGCCCTCGCACGTGATCCGCGTCCATGGAGCCGATCACCCCGGGATCGTTCACGCCGTCGCGAGCGCGCTGGCCGAGCGTGGGGTCAACATCACGGGCCTCGAGACGAGGGTCGCCGGGGCGGCCGACTCGCGGATCTACGTGATGATCATGGAGGTCGCGCTCGCCGGGGCCTCGGAGGACGAGGTCGCCTCCGTGCTGGACGCGGTCGGCGAGGGCTCAGGGGTCGAGGTCAGCATCGGTCCGCTCGACGCCGAGGCGCTCTAGAGGCGGGCGCTCGGCCCTTGACAGCCCGAAAGGTCCTCCTCTACCCCGATCCGACCCTGAAGCAGGTGGCGGCTCCGGCGCAGGCCGGCTCGGCCGAGGCGGTCGGCCGCGACCTGCTCGACACGATGCGCTCCTTCGAGCGCTGCGTCGGCCTCGCGGCCCCCCAGATCGGCGAGCTGACCAGGCTGATCGCGGTGGACGTCCGGGATCACCCGAAGGCGCCCCCGTCGGCCAACGGCCTGATGGTGCTCGCAAACCCGCGGATCGTCGAGCGGGAGGGATCCGAGATCGCGCGCGAGGGCTGCCTCTCGATCCCCGACCTGACGGCCAACGTGCGCCGCGCCGTGACGATCGTCGTCGAGCACACCGAGGGCAGGATCGAGTCGACCGGGTTCGAGGCGCGCTGCCTCCAGCACGAGATCGACCACCTCGACGGGATCCTCTTCCTCGATCGGGTCGAGTCGCTGGTCGACGACGTGTTCCGGCGCCGCGTCTACGCGGACTCCGAGCGCGGTCGTGGCTAGTCGACCTGCTCGCGCTTGGTGCCGGCGCGCGCTCCGCGCAGCTCGAACGCCTCCTCGGGCGGGCGGATCGGGTAGTAGTCGCGGTCGGCCGGCGCGATCAGCCGCGACCCGCGCTCGCCGACGTTCAAGAGCAGGTCGAGCGCCGGCGCCACCAGGCCGATCAGCGCCTCGATCCGGTCACGCCGGAGCGCCTGCTGTGGAGTCGAGCGCACCGCCCCTACCCCCGCTCGTGGAAGAAGAACTCGGGCAGGGCGCCCTCGATCACGTCCTGAGTCATCCTCTGCGCGACCTCGAGGTTCCCGGTTCTGACCGCGATGTCGTCGAGCGTCACGATTCCCGCCAGCTCGCCGTTCTCGAGCACCGGAAGGCGGCGGATGCGGTGCTGGACCATCAGCGCCGCGGCCTCCTCGAGGTCCATGTCCGGCTCGCCGGCGACGAGCGGGCGCGAGGCGTGCCTGCTCACCGACTCGGAGCCCGGGCTGGCGTCGGCCAGCGCCCTGACCGCCAGGTCACGGTCAGTCACCATCGCCGCCGGATCGCCGTGAGGATCGCACAGGACCACCGACCCGACCTCGTGGTCGCGCATCAGCCGAGCGACCTCTAGCAGGCCGGAGTCGAGGCGTGCCGTGACCACCGACGCGGTCATGATCTCGCGAAGCTGCATGACTCGGAACCGTAGCGCGGGCGCTCACAGAGCTCGGCGCCAGATCCGCTTTGCGAGCGGCAGCACTACCGCCCGTGGCGAGTGCTGGCCGGCGATCGTTCCGGCGCGGTTCAGAAGGCCGACCACAACGGCGCGCTTTCCCTTCTCGGCGGCCTCGACCGCCGCCTCGCCGACCTCGTCGGCCGAGCTCCAGAAGATGCCGGGCACGTTGCCCTCGGCGTTGCCGAGGCCGGCCGCGTCCATGAACTCGGTCTTGACCGGCCCGGGGCAGATCGCCGTCACGGTTACGCCGCTTCCCTTCGTCTCCTCGTGCACCGCCTCGCTGAGGCTGAGCACGAACGCCTTGGTCGCCGCGTAGGTCGCGGTTCCCGGGAGCGGCTGGAAGGCCGACGTGGAGGCGATGTTGATCACCGCTCCCCGGCCCTTCTCGACCATCGCCGGGAGGTAGCGCGACTGGAGGTCGAGCACCGCGACGCAGTTGAGCTCGACCATTGCCACCTCGCGCTCGCGGTCGCCCGAGCCGCCGAAGCCCGCGTTGTTGACCAGGATCTCGACCTCGAGGCCGTGCTCGGCAATTCGGGCGACGACCTCGTCGCGCGCTGCGGCGGTCCCGAGGTCGGCGGCGATCGTCTCGGCCCGGACTCCGTGGCGCGCCGACAGATCATCGGCGAGAGCCAGGAGACGCTCCTCGCGCCGCGCGACCAGGGTCAGGCCGTGGCCGCGGGCGGCGAGCCGGCGCGCGATCGCCTCGCCGATCCCGGAGGACGCCCCGGTGATCAGCGCGGTCGAGGACCCGGTGGGCACGGGAAGCGCCACGCGGGCAGGCTATCTCAGGCACACGGCCGGGCCGCGACGTGCGCGCCCGGATCGGCGCACCGCCTCTCCACTAAGATCGAATCGATGGAAGGAAGCGAGAACTTCAACCTCTTCGGCGATCCCGACGAGCTGCGCGAGCGGCTCGGCGAGCTCGCCGACCAGATGCAGGGCGCGCAGCGCGTCGCCTGGGCGGACAACGCGATCAAGCTCGCGGTCGACATGACCGTC
>JBOGZB010000206.1:0-4751 GCA_050697175.1 Solirubrobacterales bacterium
GGTCGGCCCGGGCGGGCCATCCGGGTCGGGACGTCACGGTGGCCGCCACCAGCCCGGCAATCACGGCAACGGCGGCACCTCGACCCGCCACGGCAACGGAGCCGGCAACTCCAACCAACCGACCGCGACGCCTCCCGCGCCGCCCACCACCTCCGGCGGCGTTCCGACCACGTCCAACCCGACCGTGACGATCGGGGGCTCCGGACCGGCGCCGCTCGGAGTGCCGAACTTCGTGATCAACCAGTTCGAGATCCCCCCCTTCCTGCTGCCGATCTACCAGGCCTGCGGGAGCCAGTACGGGATCCCGTGGCAGGTGCTCGCGTCGATCAACAAGATCGAGACCGCGTTCGGGACCAACCTCAACGTGTCGACCGCGGGCGCGATCGGGTGGATGCAGTTCATCCCCTCGACCTGGCAGGCCTACGGGGTCGACGCGAACGGCGACGGCCGCAAGGACCCCTACAACCCGGTCGACGCGATCTGCGCGGCGGCCCGCTACCTGAAGGCGGCCGGGGGCGACACCGACCTGCGGGGCGCGATCTTCGCCTACAACCACGCGGGCTGGTATGTCGACGAGGTGCTCCTCTACGCCCGCCAGTACGGCAACCTCCCCGACGATCTGGTCGGCTCCCTGACCGGCCTCACGGAGGGTGATCGGTTCCCCGTCACCGGGGAGGTTCGTTACGCGGACGACATCTCGGCCCGAGCCGCCGCCGCCCGCGCCAAGCCGACCAAGGGCTCCTACGGCAACGCCGCCGACGTGATCTCGAGCTCACCGACGCGCCAGGGGATCAACATCTTCGCCCACGAGGGCGCCAAGGTCGTGGCGGTCAACGACGGTACGATCGTCAGGATCGGCGAGAACAAGAGTCTCGGCAAGTTCGTCGTCATGGAGGACGACTACGGCAACCGCTTCACCTACGCGAGCCTCGGGAGCCTCTCGAAGGTCTACGCGGTGCCCAAGCGGCACAAGCTCTCGGCCTCGGACTTCAAGCTCGTCACCCCGGGCAAGGACAAGACGCCGTCGAAGCCCGCGACGCGCAACCTGCTCAAGGCCGGAAAGCCGGAGGGCGGCGCGCCGGCCGGATCGGGCGGCGCCAAGAAGGCCGGCTCCGCCGGATCATCCACCGCGGGCTCCAAGCATCGGTCCGGGCCGGTCAACACCGAGAACGCGCGCCCGAGGGTCTTCGCCCTGCCGGAGCGGCCCAACAACGTCGACCAGGCGGGCATCACGGGCCAGCTCGACACACTGCTCTCGAAGGGCCTGCCCGGGTACTCCGGCCTCAAGTCGTACTTCAATGGCGTCCTCGGCGGGGGGCAGGGGGCGCAGGCGTCCAACTCCATCTCGACCCGAGGCGGCTCGATGCAGCTCAAGCCGCTGCGCGCCGGATCCCACGTGGTCGCCGGAACCGTGCTCGGCAAGGTCGGGAAGACCACCGCGCTCGCCCCCCACGCGAACTTCTCGATCCGGCCGGCCGGCAAGGGCGCGCCGAAGATCGATCCCAAGCCGATCCTCGACGGCTGGAAGCTCCTCGAGGCGACGGCGATCTACCGCTCCGCGGGCGAGAACCCGTTCACCAGCGCCGCGGGCACCGCGAACGTCACCCAGGATCTGCTGCTCGGCAAGACCGCGCTCCAGCGAAAGGTCCTGAACGACCCGAGGCTCTCGATCTATGCCTGCGGGCGAAACGACATCCAGACCGGTCAGATCGACCAGCGGGTCCTCGCGACGATGGAGTACCTGGCCGACAACGGCTACAAGCTCGCGATCACCTCGCTGAAGTGCGGGCACAGCACCCTGACGACCTCGGGCAACGTGTCTGAGCACACGACCGGCGACGCGATGGACATCGCGTCGATCAACGGCGTCCCGGTCGCGGGGCACCAGGGACCCGGAACGCTGACCGACTCGCTGATCAAGACGGTGCTTCAGCTCCAGGGCTCGATGCAGCCCCATCAGGTGATCTCGCTGGAGGACCTGCCCGGGCCGATCAGCTTCCCGCTCCCCGACCACTGGGACCACGTCCACATCGGCGTCTACCCCGTTCCGAGCTCCGGCTATCAGGCTCCATTCGTCGACGCTATTCGCGGACGGATCGACCAGGGTGTCGATTACGTCGGAACTGGGCCGATCAAGGCGATCGGCAAGGCGCGGATCCTGAAGGTCGGGGCTCCCGGGTGGCCGGGTGGCCAAGGGGTTCTGTACCGGCTCCTCGACGGCTCGCGCGCCGGAAGCGTCGTCTATGTGAACGAGGGGATCCAGCCCACCGTCCGCCCCGGCGAGCTGGTGCTCGCCGGGCAGCAGATCGGGACCTTCGTGCCGGGCAGCCCGACCGGGATCGAGATCGGGTTCGCCGACAGCAGCGGGGTCCCGCTGAGCCACGCCTCCTACCACGAGGGTGATGTCACTCGCTGGGGCCGAAAGATGGCCACCTTCCTGTCGACCATCGGCGCGCCCGGCCAGCTCAACGACCGGTTCAGCCAGCTCATGAAGCCGAAGGAGTGGAACAAGGTGATCAAGCGACTCGGGCAGATACCCAACCCGAGCGTTCCCACCGCCCCCTCCCGGTTCTCGCTGCCTGCCCACAAGCACTCCGGCAAGCACGCCGCGCACAGCGACTAGGCCCCGGTCGGGGATTGGTCTCCGGGCGCCGTGACCCCCAGCGGTTCCCCCCGCCTCGCCTTCGTCCAGCTCGACCTGCCGGGCCGGCTCGGTCCCGACGACGGCCGCTACCTGCTTCGCGACGAGGCCTCCGAAGCCCAGACGGTGGTCGTCGTCCAGACCGTGGGCGCCACGGCATCGCGGCGACGGGGCCGTCGCCGTCCTCGCCGGGCCGACTCAGCGAATCCGGCGACGGAGGTCCCCCTCACCAGGCTGACGGTGATCGCGCCCGAGAGATCGGAGCGGCAGTCGCTCGAAGCCGAGCTCGAGCGCCTTCGGCGCGACGCTGACGCGGCCGAGGAGCGAATCGTCGCGGCCTTCGCGGCGGCCAATCAGCTTCTCCGGGCGCACCGGATCGCCACCCAGGATCCCTACGGGCACGAGATCGGCCGGCGAGCACCGCTCGTCGCCCGGACCGGGTTCGGGACCGGCGACGGGCTCGCGGACGGGCGATGGGAGGAGGCGATCGAGGTCCCGCCGCCGATCCGGCGCGAGCGGCGCGCCCAGGCGCTTCGCCCCCAGGAACGGCTCGCGGCGGTGCTCACCGGCCGCGAGCCGATCGACGTCTGCGAGCCGCTGCTGCTGAGAGCCCGCGCCGACCTCGACCAGGCGCGCCCGCGCGAGGCGGCGCTCCAGCTGCGTGTCGGGCTCGAGGCCCTGCTGGCCGAGCTGCCGGGACGCGCCGGGCCCGACCAGGAGGCCGACCTGGCGGCGCTCGGAGATCGCCGAGGTGCCACCCGGAGCGCCGCCGAGGCAGCGCTCCGGGGCGACCTCGCGCCCGATCAGGCCGTCGAGCTCACCGAGACGCTTCGGATCTGCGAACGCGTCCTGCGACGTCGCCAGGCGCTTCGACCGGACTGAGCCGGACTAGCCGAGCGCCGCGAGGACCGCGGCCAGCTCGTCGACCACGTCGCCTCCGAGGCGAACCGACGCCTCGGCGTCGTAGGCGGTTGTTCCCTTGGTGACGATCGCGATCCGGCCGCCGCTCTCCAGGGTGAGCTCGGGCAGGCCGGCGACCGGATAGACCTCGAGCGACGATCCGACGCAGAGCAGCAGGTCGGCGCCCGCGCAGAGCTCCTGCGCTTCGGCGATCGCGTCGGCCGGCAGAACCTCGCCGAACAGGACGACGTCCGGCTTCACCTTCCCTGCACAGCACGAGCACTCGGCGACCCCGTCGGCGTCGAACAGGGACTCGACCTGGTCGAGCTCGTAGCGCGCCTGACAGCTCGTGCAGCTCGCGGTGGCGATCGAGCCGTGGACCTCGACCAGGCGCTCGGACCCGGCCTTGGCGTGAAGGCGGTCGATGTTCTGGGTGACGACGGCGTCGATGAGTCCCCGCCGCTCGAGCTCGGCGAGCGCCCGGTGGGCCGGGTTGGGCTGCTTGTCGGCCAGGTCGTGGAATCGCGGCCGGTAGAAGTCCCAGAACCGCTTGGGGTCGCGATGGAAAGCGTCGATCGTCGCGACGGACATCGGATCGACCTTCTCCCAGAGCCCCTCGCCGGGGGTTCGGAAGTCCGGGATCCCAGACGGCACCGAGATCCCCGCTCCCGTCAGCGCCACCGTCGAGCGGCTGTCGGCGATCAGCTCCGCGAGCTCAACCGCGCCCGTGCGCGAGGTCGCCTGACTTGACCGGAGAGCCATGGTCGCCGGGGTCGGACGTCGGCCGGCCGCTACTTGCCGGACCAGCTCGGCTTTCGCTTCCCGAGGAACGCCGAGATCCCCTCGCGCGCGTCCTCGGAGCCGAACGCGGCGGCGAAGCCGGCCTTCTCGGCCTCGATCCCCTGATCGAGATCGCCCGCCGCCGAGACCTTCTTGATCTGCTCGACGGCTACCGGCGCTTGTCCGCCGAGCTTTCTCGCCCAGGCGAGCGCGGCGTCGAACAGCTCGTGGTCGGGAACGACCTCGTTGGCGAGCCCGTGCTCGTAGGCGTCGGACGCGGAGATCGGGTCCCCGAGCAGGTTCATCTCCAGCGCCTTCGCCCCACCGACCAGGCGCGGCAGGCGCTGGGTGCCGCCGAAGCCGGGCAGGATGCCGAGCTTCACCTCGGGCTGGCCGAACTTCGCCTTGCTCGAGGCGATCCGCAGGTGAC
>JBOGZB010000207.1:0-34674 GCA_050697175.1 Solirubrobacterales bacterium
GCCTGAGGAAGGTGGGGATCGCCCGTCCGTCGTGCGGCCTCATCCGCGGGCCGTAGGTGTTGAAGATGCGAACGATCGAGGTATCGACGCCCTGCTGGCGGTGGTAGGCCATGGTGAGGGCCTCCGCGTAGCGCTTCGCCTCGTCGTAGACGCCACGGGGGCCGATCGGGTTCACGTGACCCCAATAATCCTCGGTCTGCGGATGGACCTGCGGGTCGCCGTAGACCTCCGAGGTCGAGGCGATCAGGAACCGAGCCCGCTTCTCCTTGGCGAGCCCGAGCATGTGGTGGGTCCCGTACGACCCCACCTTGAGGGTGTGGAGCGGCAGCCGCGCGTAGTCGATCGGGCTCGCAGGCGAGGCGAGGTGATAGACGAAGTCGACCTCCCCTTCGAGGAAGAGCGGCTCGGTCAGGTCCTTGTTCAAGAACCGGAACTCCGGGTCGCCGATGTGCTCGATGTTCTGGAGGGACCCGGTGTCGAGGTTGTCGATGCAGATCACCCGGTGACCCTCCGCGAGAAGCCTCTCGCAGAGGTGTGATCCGAGAAACCCCGCGCCTCCGGTGACTACGCATGTACTCATCGGCCCGGGGAGGATAGCGCCGCTTCGCATCTTTCTCACGGCATCCCGACGCGCCTGCACCGTGGCTGGCAGGCCTCCTCCGGCGGGGACGACGGGCACCGGGACGCACGGATCCGCTCCGACGTTCAGAATCCATGGCGCTTCTCAGGATGAGAGGCGGCAGAGGGCGCGCACCGCGCAACTTGGGACAGGCCCATCATGGAGGAGACACCTTGACCATCCGATCCGGAAACCGTCCGCGGGCGCGTGTGCTCGCTCTCGCGATCGCCGCAGTCGCCGCGATCGTCCTCGCCGCCGCCGGCTCGAGCGCCGCGTCGGTCCGCCAAGGCCCCGCCGGCCTGGCCTTCTACCACCCCCCGAAGTCGCCGACCGGAGGCCACGGATCGCTGATCTGGGCCCGCAAGGCCCACGGGCTGGTGCCGCTGTCGAAGGCCGCCTCGACCAAGCTCGTCCTCTACACCTCGACCGGCCAGGCCGGCGCGGTGGACGCCGTTTCGGGCTCGGTCAGCGTGCCGAAGGGCAAGCCGCCGAAGGGTGGATGGCCCGTGATCACCTACGCGCACGGGACCACCGGCACGGCCGACGTCTGCGCGCCGTCGCGCAACCGACCGGGCGACCCGGCGACTCCCTACATCTCCTACGTCGATCCGCAGCTCAACGCCTGGCTGGCAGCAGGGTATGCGGTGGTCCGCACCGACTATCAGGGCCTCGGCACGCCGGGCCCGCACCCGTACCTGATCGGCCGCAGCGAGGGCCGAAGCGTGCTCGACATCGTTCGTGCCGCCCGTCAGCTCGATCCCAGCATCGGCAAGCGCTTCCTGATCGCCGGGCACTCGCAGGGCGGCCACGCGGCGCTGTTCGCCGCCGGACTGGCGAGCCAATACGTGCCCGACCTGTCGCTCCGCGGGACCGTCGCCTACGCGCCGGCATCGCATCTCAAGGAGCAGGCGGAGGCGCTGCCGGCCCTCACCTCGCCCAGCGGCCTGACGGCCCTCGCGGCCCTGATCGTCCAGGGCGCTACGACCAAGTCGACGCCGTCCGCGCCGATCGACCCGAACGCGCTCCTCTCCGACCAGGTGCTCGCCTACTACCCGCTCACCGACAAGCTGTGCCTGTCGGATCTGAGCGCGACCAACCGGCTCGGTGGAATCGCGCCTTCGACCATGCTCCGCTCGGGAGCGGACACGACGGCGCTCTTCAACGTCCTGGCCGATCAGAATCCGGCGGTTGCGACCGCGGCCCCGGTCGTCATCGCTCAGGGCACCGCCGACTCGACCGTGTTCAAGGTCTTCACGGACACTCTGGTCAACGAGTTGAATGGAGCGGGAGACAACGTCACCTACGACGTCTTTCCGGGAGTCGACCACGGGGGCATCGTCGCCGCGTCGGAGTCCAAGGTGCTCAGCTTCTTCAAGTCGAAGCTGCCGCCCAACTGAGCGGCCCGGTCGCTAAACGGCTGTTTCGACGCGGGACGACTGGGCCGTCCGGTGATCACCCCGGTCGGATAACGCGGCGCTTGGCGGCCGCGGGCTAGCTGACCTGCCCCATGGGCGAGGTCTTCCTGTTCGCGTTCACGGCGGCGCTCAACCCGACGCTGCTCGCGGCGACGACGGTCATGTTGCTGCTCCCCAACCCGAAGCGGCTCCTGATCGGATACCTGCTCGGCGCCATGCTGACCAGCATCACGCTCGGGCTCGTGATCGCGTTCAGCCTCGAGGGCTCGAGCGCCGTCAACACGGCCCAGAACACCCTCAGCCCCGCCGCCGACTTCACCCTGGGCGGGATCGCGCTGGTGATCGCGTTCGTGCTCGCGACCGGTCGCGACCAACGGTTGAGCGAGCGGCGGCGCAGGAGGAAGGCCGCGAAGGAGCCCACCGGCCCCCCGCGCTGGCAACGGGCCCTGGGGCGCGGATCGGCGCGCGATTCATTCATCGTCGGCGCGCTCCTGACTCTTCCCGGTGGCTCGTATTTGGCCGGGCTCGACCGCATCGCCGCGCAGGACCTGAGCACCCCCGGCACCGTGCTGACGGTCCTCGCCTTCAACTTGATCATGTTGATCCTGCTCGAGGTGCCCACCCTCGGCTACCTGCTCGCCCCCGAGTCGACTCCCGGCGCGGTCGAGCGGTTCAAGGGCGCGATCTCGCGCCGCGGCCGCCGCGCCGGAATCTGGGGCGCCTCGATTGTCGGGACGCTGTTGATCGTGCGCGCGGTGATCGAGCTTCTGGCCTGAGGTCGGCGCCCGGGGCGTCTACTGGGCCGCCGCCGCCGCGTCGTCACCGACCGCGCCCTCGGCGAGCGACTTGGTCGGCAGCCGTCGGGTGAACCACAGCGACACGAGCGCCGCGGCGGCGACGGCGCCGAGCGCCAGCCGCAGGGCCTCGAGCTGCGCGTCGCCGTAGTCGGTGGCGACCGCGCTGGCCTCGTCGGCTGTCAGCCCGCCGTCGCGCGCCGCCTTCTCGACGTCGCTCACCGGGACGATGTCGATTCCCTGCTCGGTGTTGGCCACGATCGTCTCGCGGGCGGGAGCCGGAATGGCCGGGTTGTCGGCGACGCGCTCGCCGAATCCGGTCGCCAGCGACGCCAGCAGCACCGCGCCGATCAACGCAGTCCCGAGCGAGGAGCCGAGGTTTTGGGCGGTCCCCTGGAGCCCACCGCCCTCGCTGCTCTTGTCGGATGGGACCGAGGACATGATCACGTTCCCGAGCTGTGAGGCGAGCAGGCCGCCGCCGGCGCCGATGATCGCCAGCGCGATCTTGAAGCCGGTGTCGTTCAGCGTCTGGTCGAGCGTCGCGAGCATCACGACCGCGCCGATGCTGACCGCGACCAGCCCGGTCTGCGCGACGATCCGCGGGGAGCGCCGAGCGGCCATCCGCGGTCCGAGCAAAGCGAAGACCAGCATCGCCACCGACAGCGGGAGCAGGCGCTTGCCGGTCTCGAACGCGTCATAGCCCAGTACCACCTGGAGGTAGACCGGGATCACGAAGAACGTTCCCATCAGGACGAGCTGTTGACCGAGCAGGCTCGAGAGCCCGGAGCGAAGCTGCGCCCCCTTGAGGAGCATGACGTCGAGAAGCTGGTCTTGGCCGAGCCGGGCCCGGCGCTCCTCCCAGAGCGCGAACCCCCCCACGAGCGCGAGCCCACCGAGGACCAGGAACGGCACCGGCGAGAAGCCGAGCGGAGTGATCTCCGTGCCGTTGATCTCCGGGGGCGTACGCGGCTGGACGAACCCCCACACGCTGCTCCTCAGGATCGCGAACACGATCAGGCCGAGCCCGCTCGAGGAGAGCAGGACGCCGACGACGTCGAGCCGGGGCCGCCGCATGGCGCCCGCCGCTTGGGGCAGGAGCCCGCGCAGGAGCAGGATGACCGTGACGACGACGGTCTCGGCGGCGAACACGTAGCGCCACGAGAACTCGGTCGTCACCCAGCCGCCGATCAGGGGCCCGGCGGCGACGGCGACCGCCGAGACCCCGCCGAGCAGGGCATAGGCGAGCGCGCGCTCGCGGCCCTCGTAGCTGGCGGCGGTGAGCGCCGCGATCGCGGGGATCACCAGCACCGCGCCGAATCCCTCGATGCCCGACCAGCCGATCAGCAGAACGGCAAGGTTCGGGCTCAGGGCAGTGGTCAGCGAGCCGGCGCCATAGATCGCCAGGCCGATCGCGAACCCGCGGCTTCGACCCAGGATGTCGCCCAGCTTCGCGCCGAGCAGCATGAACGCGGCCATCACCAGCGTGTACAGGGTGATCGCCGTCTGCACCCCCTGGATCGTCGTGTGGAGGTCGGCGACGATCTGGGAGATCGCGACGTTCATGACGCTCGTGTCGAGCACCATCACGAACTGGGCGGAGGCCAGCATGATCAGGGGGATCCACTTGCGCACGAACCGGGGCGATCCTATCCGGGGCTCCATGGGCGGCTCGCGGCCGGGCGGCGTCGCCGTCGATAGGATCACGGTGCGGAATGCCGGCAGGTGGCCGCGCCGACGCCACCAGGGACACGGAGGACGGGGATGCGCAAGAGCAGGAGGCTTAGGTTGTCGATCTGGGTAGCGGCCGTCGCGACGGCTGCCGCGGTCGCCGGCCCCGCGCAGGCGGGGGCGACGTCGACGTCGTGCGGGACCGACGGCGCGCCATCGTGCCAGCCGCGCTTCTCGTGGATGCCCGGCTACGAGGCTCCCGGCACCCCGGCGAATCTCGACCGAGTCGGCGTGCTCAAGATCGGCGACCCGTCGGCGAGCCACATCCTGGTGCTGAACCCGGGGACCTCGGCGGCATCCGCGTACTTCAGGCCGCTCGCCGACGACGTCGTCAGGCTGACGCAGGGCAGGTGGCAGGTCTGGTCGGTCGAGCGGCGCGAGAACCAGCTCGAGGACCAGTCGGTCCTCGAGCGGTTCAAGGAGGGCCGGGTCACCACGACCCGGCTGTTCAACTACTACCTCGGCTGGTTGTCGGATCCGAGCATCAAGAACCACTTCAAGCCGATCCCCGACTCGTCGGTGAGCTACGCCCGCCGGTGGGGGATGAACACCGAGATCCACGACCTGCACCGGGTCGTGGAAGCGGCGCGGTCCGGCGGTCGCACGGTGGTGCTCGGCGGCCACTCACTTGGCGGGACGATCACCACCGCGTACGCGACCTGGGACTTCGGCGGCACCCCCGGCGCGAGCGACCTGGCGGGGCTCGTCTACATCGACGGCGGCAGCGACCCGGTCCCCGTGACGCGCAAGGAGGCCTCCCAGTCGCTGTACAAGCTCAAGACCAGCACGCCGTGGCTGGCCTTCGGCGGCATCCCCGCTCCGTATCTGGGCATCTACTCGGCGGCCGGATCGTGCGGCGCGGTCAAGCAGCCGAACGAGCCGTCGGTCGCCTACGGGTCACCGATCCTCCCCGCCAACCTGAAGCCGTCGCTGCCCGCGGGCGTCGTGCCGACCAACGAGGGGGAGTTCGGCTTTGCGACCAGCGTCCCGAGCTCGCCGGCCAACCTCGTCGCCGCTCAGGTTCACGCCGGCCGCCTCGCGGGCACCGGGAACCCGCGCGGTTGGATCCGCGGCGCGGCGATCACCCCGATCCAGCGCTACGCGGCCATGCTCTGCGGGAACGGCCTCGATGGCATCGACGGGAGCGCCTGGTACCACCCGATGCGACTCACGATCGACGCCGGGGCAGTCGCTGACGGAAACGCCAATCCCGCTCAGGGAGTGCTGAACGTCCAGGCGATCCACGGGCACGACCTGAGCCCGCGCACCCTGATCTACGCATTCGGCGCCGCGCTCGGCGGCGAGAGCGTCCTGGACGACGCCCGCACCCTCGCCCAGCAGTCGGGCATCCCGAAGGGCAACCTGACCCTGGTGAACCGCGCCCGCTCCTACTCTCACAACGACCCGAGCGCGGCCAGCCCGACCAACGCGTTCGTCAAGAACCTGATCCCGTTCCTGTCGAGGGTCGCCAACTGTCACGGGCACGCCGGCCACCGCCACGGGTCATAGCGCAGACGAGGCCCTGGCGAGACCTGACAGCCGGGCGCGTCTCGGTTCAGCCTGACGTGGAGGGCGCGGCCCGGGTTCGCCGAGCCGCGCCTCCCGGCTAGTAGGTGATCGCCTCGGCCTCCTCGACGACCGTCGGGCCGGTGTGATCGGGGAACCGCTCGAGGATCCCCGAGGCGAGCAGCTTGTCGCGACCGCTCTTCGCCTCCTCGGAGGAGGCGAACTCCACCTGGACGAACACCTCGTTGGGGTCGTCGACGCTGCGGTACAGCCGGTGGCCGCGCGCCGCCTCCCTGGCCCCCGGCGGATCCTGGTCGAACATCGGCTTCCAGGATCCGTACTCGTCGACGCGAACCCGGGTCAAGATGAATGGCATGAGCGCCACCTCCTCAGCTCGATCATGCATTGGATACATGCATGAAGTAATGAATACAGCGGTAGAGTAGCAAAATGGCCGATCGCAAGAGCCGGCGGCGCTACGACTCCCCGATCCGCCGAGAGCAGGCGGCGGCCACGCGCCGCTCGATCCTCGACGCCGCGCAGCGACTGTTCGAGGCACAGGGCTACGCGGCGACCTCGATGGCCGCGATCGCGGCCGAGGCGGGTGTCTCCCTGAAGACCGTCTACGTCGTCTTCGACACCAAGGGCGGCATCCTGCGGGCGCTATGGCACCTGCTGCTTCGCGGCGACGCGGACTCCGTCCCGATCGGCGATCGAGAGTGGTTTCGCCAGATGCTCGACGAGCCGGACCCGCGACGCCAGATCCGCCTCGTCGCCGAGAACTCGCGCATCGTCAAGGCGCGAGCGGGGGCGCTGATCGAGGTCATCCGGGGCGCCGCGGTCGCAGATCCCGACATCGCCGAGTTGTGGGGTCGCATCCAGTCCGAGTTCCACCAGACCCAGCGCAGGATCGTCGAGAGCCTGAGCGAGAAGGGCGCCCTCGACCCGGACCTCGACACCGAGCGCGCCGCCGACGTCCTCTGGGCGCTCAACCACCCGAGCTTCTACTGGCTGCTCGCCGACCAGCGGGGCTGGACGCCCGGCGAATACGAGCGGTGGCTGGTCGAGATCCTCTCCTCCGAGCTCCTCGCTTAGCCGGATCCGGAGTGCGGACGATGGTGATGGCGCCCGCGGTGGCGCACATGCGGCGCGTACGGCACGAAGCGGCGCTTGTCGAGCTGGTGCCGAATCACCTTTCGCGCCTTCGGCCAGTGGTTGACGTCGTAGATGGTGCCGGCGGTGACGCTTCGGTAATAGATCAGCATCCCGACCCGGTGGTGCTTCTTGGCCCAGTGGAACAGCTTGTGCGTGAACCGGCCGCTGTAGTCGTTGTCCCACGGCGAGTACTCGCCGACCACGAACGGCTGATGGCTCCAGCGGTGGTAGAAGTGCTTGAAGGCCGCCCAGATCCCGGGAGTGGCGAACTTCGAGTAGATGTCGGCACCGACCCAGTCGACGTAGCGCTTGCCGGGCCAGTAGGCGCCGGGGCGGTTGCCCTTCACCGCCGGAGAGCCGAGCGTCTGCGGCGACCACATGAAGGCGACCTTGGCGTGCTCGAGGCGGTGGTGGATGTTGTGCCGCCCGTACACGCGGGAGTGGTTCGAGTGAGCGCGGAGGATCCGCGGCATGTGGCGCTTTCGGAGCTTGTGGTTGATCTTCTTGACCTTGCCTCCGCGAACGATCAGCGCCATGCGCCGCCAGGCTCGCCTGAAGTTCCGGGTTGAGTGGCTCCTGCCCTTCCTCGTCCCGTCGGAGTTGTAGGCGCAGTACGGGTTCCAGGAGCCGTTCATCTCGGCGAACGGGCGGATGTAGACGACCTGGTGGGAGCTGACGATCGACTGGTTCAGTCGCACCAGGTAGTGATCGCCCTTGCCCTTCGCGATCTGTCGAGGATTGATCCGCTCCGGCCCGACGCCGGCCGCGGTCGACAGGCTGAGCACCCCGCGCGTCCGGGTCTTGTGCCAGCGCTTCAAAGCGCCGGTCGTCAGCGGCGTGTCCCAGTGGTAGAAGTCCTCCAGCACCGCCGGATGGGCGCCGACCCGCTTCGCGAAACGGTGGAAGTCGCGGTTGTTCGAGGTGTCGCTGACCCCGTGGAAGATCTGGTGGTGGGGCGGGGCGAAGCTCTTCGCCGCCGCCGATCCGGCGGTCGCGAGTAGCAGCGCCGCGACGATCGCGCCGCCCACCGCAAGGCGTATCGAGTTGGCTGGACGCATCACCTGGGGGTCCGGATACCTCATCAGACACCAGGCCCGGGCGTCAACCGGCCAAGAGCGGTGCAGCGATTCCTGTGCCCGAGCTCAGCCCGAGGCCTCGGGCGCCTGCCCCCGGACGGCGCGCGGGCCGGATCTCGATGCATACTGCCCCTGTGGAGATCGAATCCGCCGTCGAGGCTGACCTGGGAACCCTGCTCCCGATGATGCGGGCCTACTGCGACTTCTACGAGGTCTCGCCGACGGACGCGGGGCTCGAGGCGATGGCCAGGGCGCTGATCGCGGCCGAGGATCCCGACGGGATGCTGCTGGTCGCGCGAGACTCCGACGGCGTGCCGATCGGGTTCGCCGCGGTGGGGTGGAAGTGGGCGAGCACCCGCGGCGCTCGGATCGCGGTCATGGAGGATCTCTTCGTCGCGCCAGAGGCTCGCGGCAAGGGCGCCGCCGACGCGCTGATCGAGGCCTGTGCCGACCGCGCTCGGAGGCACGGCGCCCCGGTCCTCACCTGGGTCACCGCCCCGGACAACAAGCGCGCCCAGGCGGTCTACGGCCGCGCCGGCGCCACCCCGGGCACCTGGCTCGAGTACGAGCTCGAGCTGACCTAGGCGGTTGCAGGTCGGTCCGATCGTCGACCCGAGCGCTCAATCCTCAAACGGGGCAAAACGGACCGCCAGCGGAGCGCCGCAACGTGCCAGAAGGGCGAATCGTCCGCCTGGAACGGCGTTCGCCTCGGCCCGCATCATCGAGGCGAGGTCGCTCTTGAAGCCGGTGCCGCGGGGATGGCGGCGGACGATCTCGCTCACGTTCGCGGGATCGATGTCGCAAATCCGGAGCCCGGCGCCATCGACCATCGCCCCCCACTGGAGATAGCACCCGAGCGGGCCGTCGCGATCGACGCGGATGCCGGGCGTGGTGTGAACGCAGATCGCATCGGCCATCGCTTCGCCCAGTTCGCGGGCCACTCCAGCCTCGGTCGCGCAGGCGATGGTGCGCTCCGCGCCGCCCAGCGTGAAGTCGCGTCCCTGGATCGGCTGCGCTATTCCGTAGTCGTGGAGGAGGGACGCGCAGTAGAAGAGCTCACGGTCGAGCTCGACGCGATCGACCGCGGCCAGCGCATGTCCGAACATCCAGGTCCGGTACGAATGCCCCGCGATCGAGGCGGGCTGCTCAGCACACGCGGCCTCGGCGTCGCGCGCCAGCCGAGAATCCGGGGGCTCGAAGGTGCCGATGTCGATCTCGCGGGCACCAGCCGGCAGCCTTCCCAGCGCCAGCTTGACCCGCCCCAGCATGTTGTCCACCTGGCCCTTGGCGATCTCTCCGATCAGTCGCGCGCGCTCGGCTCTGGTCAGGCGGCCCTCGGTCCGCCGGGCCCAGGCGAGCCCGCCGAGGCGTTCGCCGTCCGGGTTCACGCGGGCTCCGTGAGGCAGCGGAGCGGGAGGGATTCGAACCCCCGGGCCCTTGCGGGCCGGCTGCTTTCAAGGCAGCTGCAATAAGCCAGGCTCTGCCACCGCTCCATGGTTGGATCGAGCCTAGACCGTCGCGCCCCCCGAAAGCCCGCGGAATAGGCTTGCCGCGATGGAGCACGAGTGGCGCAACTGGACCGGCGACCAGGTGTGCACGCCGGAGGTGATCCACGGGCCGAGAACCCGCGACGGGCTGATCTACGCGGTTCGCAGCGCCGCCGAGGACGGCCTCGCGATTCGCGCTTCGGGCTCCGGGCACTCGTTCACCGGCGCGGCGCTCACCGACGGGGCGATGGTCCGGATCGGGGCGCTCAACCGGATCCTCGACCTCGACCGCGAGTCGGGGCTGGTCAAGGTCGAGGCGGGCATCACCCTCGCCGACCTTGGCGCGGCACTGTGGCGGCACGGCCTCGCGATGGAGAATCTCGGTGACATCGACGAGCAGACCCTCGCCGGCGCGATCTCGACCGCGACCCACGGGACCGGGGCCGGCTTTCGAAACCTCTCGGCCCAGGTCCTGGCGCTCGAGCTGGTCCTGGACGATGGCAGCGTGATCGAGGTCTCCGAGCGATCCAACCGAGCCGTGTTTCAGGCCGCCCGGGTCGGACTCGGCGTGCTCGGGATCATCTATTCGGTCACCCTCCGCGCGGTGCCGGCGTTCACGATGGAGAGGATCGACGCGCCGAAGCCGCTCGAGTGGACCCTCTCGAGCATCGACGAGCTCGCCGCCCGCAACGAGCACTTCGAGTTCTACGTCTTCCCGCATACCGACACGGCGCTGGTCATCGAGCGCAATCGGACCGAGGGCCCGCCCAGGCCCCGCGGCCGCGCCGAGGCTTTCCTGAACGAGATCCTGATCGAGAACTACGGCATGGACCTGCTGTCGCGGATCGGCCGAAGCGTCCCGTCGTCGATCCCCCGCCTGGCGGGATTCGCGGCCGATCGGTTCTCGAGCTCTCGGCGCACCGATCGCAGCTACCGGATCTTCGCCTCCAAGCGCCTCGTCCGCTTCACCGAGATGGAGTACGCGATCCCGCGCCGCCATGGCGCGGAGGCGGTGCGCAAGGTGCTCGCGCTGCTTCGCAGCGGAAGGTTCCCGGTCGGCTTTCCGATCGAGTTCCGGCTCGCGGCGTCCGACAACGCCTTCCTGAGCACCGCCCACGAGCGTGAGACCGCTTATGTCGCCGTCCACCAGTACCGGGGTGCGCCGTGGGAGTCCTACTTCCGCGCGGTCGAGGAGATCATGGACTCCTACGAGGGCCGTCCCCATTGGGGAAAGCGCCACTTCCAGACCGCGGAGACGCTTGCCCCTCGCTACCCGCGCTGGCGCGACTTCCAGCGGGTACGGCGCCGGCTCGACCCCGACGGCCGCTTCTCGAACCCCTACACCGACCGCGTTCTCGGGCCGGTGGACGCCTAGGCCCGAAGATCCGGCGACACGGAGGCCGTCAGGTCGAGCAGTCCCTCGACGGCGTCACCCGCGGCCGGCGCTCCGCCGGCGGCTTCGAACGCCGCGGCGATCCGCTCGGCCTCGGGTCGGCGGGCCATCGCATCCAGCACCTTGCGCCGCAGCCTCTTCGCGTTCAGCCGCGAGGCCGGAAGCCGGCTGCCGGCCCCGCTGACCTGGACCCTCCGGGCGACCTCGAGCTGGTCACGGCCGAACGGCACCGCGCAGACGGGCACGCTCGCGGCGAGCGCCTTCTGCGTCACTCCCATCCCGCCATGGGTGACCGCGCACGCGGCTCGCTTCAGCAGGGGCCCGTGCGGAACGAAGCGCTCCACCCGGGCGTTGGCCGGAACCCGCGCCCGCGGAAGGTCCGCTGCGGGCAGCGTCGCCACCACCGTCAGGTCCTCCCCAGCCAGCGCCTCCAGCGCCACCTCGACCAGCCGGCCGTCGTCCTGAAACTCCGACGAGGTGCTGACGAGCACGATCGGTTCCTCGAGCTCACCCAGCCAGACGGGTTCCTCGGCCGGAGGATCCCAGCTCATCGGCCCGACCATGCGGACGTTCGCCGGCCAGTCCGAGCGCGGGTACTCGAACGGCTCCGCCGTGAGGTAGAGGAGGAGCGGCGGGGCGGCGAACATCTCGGCGGTGCCGCTGAACGGAGGCAGGTCAAGGCGCGCCCGAATGGGATCGAGCGACTTCCCCACCAGCCGCTCCGCTGATCCGACGAACAGCCGGCTCAAGGCAGCGTCGCGCAGGCGACCGAGCGGGCCGCGGGCGGGTCGCAGGCCCGGCCCGAACGGCGGCGCGTCGCGCGAGGGGATCGGCAGCGGGTAAGGGCACCAGATCGCCCAGGGAAGGCCGCTCGACTCCGCGACCGCGGCGGCGCCCCACGTCTGCACGTCGATCAGCAGGAGATCCGGCTGCGCCTCATCGATCGCTCGTTCGAGATCCGCGACCTCGTACTCCGCCCTGGCTCCGAAGATCCCGACGCTTCGCTTGAAGGCCCCCTGGGGGGCGCGGGCCTTCCAGTCATCGAGGTCGATCGCCTCGATCTCGGGTGAGATCGGCTCGGCCTCGAACCCCCGCGCGCGAAGCAGGCCGAGCTGTGATGGCAGGGTCCTGACCGAGACGCGATCGCCTCGGCGGGCAAGCTCGTCGAGGATCGGAACCAGAGGAAACAGGTGCCCGCGGGCCGGCGAGGTGTAGGCGAGGACGGAGCTCACAGCCCTACAGGAAAGCATGGCCCTCGCCCCGGTAGGTCGGGACCTGGTCGACGATCCGGTCACCCTGGACCAGGTAGAGGGAGCCGAAGCGCTCGCACAGCTCGCCCGCCTTGGCGTGGCGCATGTAGACGCGATCGCCGATCCGTAGCCGCCGAGCGCCCACCCCCCCGAGCGGGGTCTGCACCTCGCCGGCGCCCTCCTGCCGATCGAGGTGCAGGCCCTCCGGCAGGTAGGGCCGTGGGAGCCGGTCGCCTCCAGCCGCCCCGGAGGCGGGGTACCCGCCGCCCAGCGCGGTCACGACGGTCGGGCTCGGGCGGCGAACCACGGGGAGGACGAAGAACGCCGCCGGGGTGAGGTCCAGGGAGCGGTAGTCGTCGAACAGGGTCGGTGCATAGAACCCCGATCCGGCGGTCACCTCGGTCACCGTCCCCTGGGCGGCGGTTCGCGCCACGCTGCCGGTTCCGCCCCCGTTCACGAACTCGAGCTCGGCCACCTCGCCGACCGCCCGGACGAGCAGTGGCAGCCGGCGGCGGATCTCGCGCTCGGATGCGGCCTGCATCCAGCGGATGGCCGCGCTCCTCAGCGGCCTGCCCGGCACCCGATCGCCCACCCCGGCGATCTGGGCGTCGTAGGCCATCACGCCGGCCAGCCGGGTGCCCGGCCTCTCGGAGATCTCGGCCGCCATCTCCCGGGCCTGGGCCGGGGTTCTGACCGGGGAGCGCTTCGGGCCGATCCGCGCCAGCCTGCCCCGCCCTGGCCACCAGCCCAGGTCGAGGTCGAGACAGACCCGCAGCTGCCCGCCGCCCCGGTGGATCGCCGACTCGATCAGGTCGAGGTGGGGAGGGGAGTCGACCATCGGGACCGGCGCGCGCTCGGGATCCCGCGAGGCCAGCTCGACCAGCTCGGCGAGCGCGGTCCGATCCGCGGTCGGGTATGCCACGACGACGTCGCCGAATCCCTCGGCGGCGAGCCACAGCGCCTCGGGGAGCGTGTAGGCGAGGATGCCGCGAAAGGCCGGGTCGAGCTCGCCGATCAGTCGCAGGATCGCGGTCGATCGGACCGACTTCGAGGCCACCCGGATCGGCGATCCCGCCGCCTGGCCGAGCATGAAACGGGCGTTCGACCGCAGGGCGTCGAGATCCACGAACGCGAACGGCGGCTCGACCGATTCAAAGATCCCCTCGTAGCGGGCCAGGAGCGCCCCCCGCTCAACCCCCGCGGAGGACCTGGGAAGAGTGGTCTCGGTCGCGCTCACCGCGGCGCGAGCGTATCGGCTGGCCCGTGCCCCGGCGCGCATCGCGGCGCTCGCCGCTACTTCCTAGAATCGTGGGCCGCGCCCCGGAGAGGTGGCCGAGTGGCTGAAGGCACTCGCCTGCTAAGCGAGTAGGGGGCGAAAGCTCTCTCGAGGGTTCGAATCCCTCCCTCTCCGTGCAGGAGCAGCCGCGGCCGATCGTCGGTCGCGACAATGGCTCTGTTCGGATGAAACCCAACTCCCGGATCGTCGCGGTGGGGGCAGCCGCCGTGCTGCTGGTCGCCTGCATTGTCGCCGGATGGGCGCTGCTGTCGGATCGGGATTCCGACCCGGGTGGCGCCCCGATCACCGTGACCGTCTCGCCGAGTGGCGGCGGGCGGCCTCCACAGGCGAACGTCTCGCCCTCCGGGGCTCATCCCGGGTCTTCGCCGGGCCCTGGCCACCCGGTGCCGCGGGCCACGGAGCCCGCTCGATCAGGCCCGTCGGCGGCGCGTCCGCCGAGTGGATCGGCTAACCGGCGGTCCGGGTCGGCCCGTCCCTACAGGCTCGCGCACGATGGACAGCAGCTCGTCTCGGTTCGCCGGGGCGCCCGCGTCCCGCTGCGCACATCGCCGGGCGGCAAGGTCGTCAAGACCCTTGGCGCACGCACGCCGTTCGGGTCACCGACGGTGCTCGCCTTGTTCGCTCGGCGCGGAGCCTGGGCGGGGGTCCCGACCCCGCTCCTTCCCGACGGCCGTCTCGGCTGGGTGAAGCTCGACCGCTCGCGCCTTCGCCCCGGGTGGACGCGCTACTCGATCGACGTCAACGTCTCCTCGGAGGTGGCGCGGCTGCGGCTCGCCGGGCGGGACGTCCGCTCGTTCAACGTCACCGTCGGCGCTCCGGCATCGCCCACCCCGACCGGCCGGTTCGCGATCACCGACACGTTTCGAGGCGGCCTCAACCCCGCCTACGGATGCTGCGCCCTGGCGACCAGCGCAACCCAGTCCAACCTGCCGTCGGGCTGGCTTGGGGGCAACCGGATCGCGATCCACGGGACGACCGGCCCGGTCGGTGGCGCGCTCTCACACGGCTGCATCAGGGGCTCTGACTCCGACGTCGGCGCGCTGGTCCGGCGGGTCGGCCCGGGGACGCCGGTCGTGATCCACCAGTAGGGCCGGCGGGCCGCTCGCCGCCCCGGCCCTCAGCCCCCCGCCGTCTGCGGCTCCCACTTGAAGGATCGCGCTGCGACCACCGCGCTGCCCACCGCCCACAGGGCCAGCACCGCGACGTTGTCCGCGGTCAGCCCCGTCCCGGACGAGACCCCAAAGCTGATCTGAAGGCCCTCGGCGAGGTGGAAAAGCGGGAAGACGCGTCCGACGTCCTGAAGCCAGGTCGGCAGGGTGTCGATCGGGATGAAGACGCTCGAGATGAAGGAGAGGATCACCGCGGGGAAGGGGCCGATCGCGGCCGCGGCGTCGGCATTCGGGGCGAAGGTGCTCACGGCGATCCCGAGCGCGCACAGCGTCGCGCTGCCGAGCGCCGCGTTGACGACCAGGCCGATGATCGCGGTCCCGTGGATGTTCACGCCGTAGAGGATCGCCCCCAGCGCGAGCAGGATGGCCATCATCAATGCCACGAGCACCATCGACCGCAGGACCAGCGAGGCGATGAAGGTCCACGACGGCACCGGGGTGCCGCGGTAGCGCTTCAGCTGGCCACTCTCCCGCTGTGCGGTGAGCGAGATGACCAGGGTGCTGAAGCAGTTCAGCATGATCGCGTAGGCCATCAGGCCGGCGGTGAAGTAGGTGTGGAGGTCGAGCGTGATCCCTCCGACGTCGACGGGCTTGGCCTGGCTCCCCGAGGCGAAGATCGAGTTGAAGAGCAGCAGGAAGACGATCGGGAACATGATCGAGAAGACCAGCGCCCGGGGGTTGCGCCTCGTGGTCTTGAGCCCGTAGTAGGTCTGGCGGGCAACCAAGGCCAGGTCACCCATCGCGGCCCCCTTCGGCCGGCGGGTCGTCGGAGGTGGTCAGCTCGAGGAAGATGTCCTCGAGGCTCGGACGGACGGCCTCCAGGCCGTCGAGCTCGATCCCGCGCTCCTCGGCCCACCCGGTCAGCCGGTGGAGCGGCCGCTGGGGGCTGTCCACCTTGAGCGTCGCCACCCCGCCGGCGAGCTCGACGGGCGTCTCCACGACCGCGCGGACGTCGTCGACCGACACCTCGGCGGGAAGGCGGAAGCGGATCACCGTCTGCGCGCGCGTCCCGGCCCCGATCTCCTCGAGGTCCCCGACCGCGACCAGCTCGCCGCGCCGCAGGATCGCCACCCGGTCGGCGAGGTGCTGGGCCTCGTCCATATAGTGGGTGGTCAGGAAGATCGTCTTGCCGAGCTCATTGAGTCCCTCGATCATGTTCCACGCATCGCGCCTCGCTGAGGGGTCGAACCCGGTCGTCGGCTCGTCGAGGAAGACCAGCTCCGGATCGCCGATGATCCCCACCGCCACGTCAACCCGACGTCGCTGGCCGCCCGAGAGCGTCCCCACCCGCGCGTCGCGTTGCTCGACCAGTCCGACGAGCCGGATCGTCTCGTCGACGGGCCGAGGAGACGGGTAGAAGCCGGAGAACAGCGTGACCAGCTCCCGGACGGTCAGCGCCGGATCGAGCTCGCACTCCTGAAGCACCAGCCCGATCCGCTCGCGCCATTGCCGGGTCGGCTCTCCCGGGTCGACTCCCAGCACCGATGCCTCGCCGCCGGTCCGCTTTCGATAGCCCTCCAGGATCTCGATCGTCGTCGTCTTTCCGGCCCCGTTCGGCCCCAGGAACCCGAACACCTCGCCGGCCGCCACCTCGAAGCTGATTCCTCTTACGGCTTCGTGCCGGCCGTAGCGCATTCGGAGCTGGTCGACCGAGATCACTGTTCCGTTGCCGGTGCCCATCAGCTCTTCGGCGGAAGCTAGCGAGCGGCCGGCCGGTCGCGGCGCTACGTCTTGAGGACGACCTTGCCGGTGGCGCGGCGCTCGTCGAGCTCGCGGAGCGCGACGGCGCCATCCTCGAGCGGATGGACCGACCCGACCAGGGGCCGGACCTTGCCGTTGCGAACCAGCTCGCCGAGCCGCTCGATCGCATTCGGGATCCCGGTCGGGTCGGAGGCCAGGGCGCCGAACGAGCAGCCACGCACGTCGACGTTTCGAAGCAGCAGGCGGTTGACCCGTATCTCGGGGATCTCTCCCGACGTGAACCCGACCACGACGATCCGTCCCTCCGGCGCCAGCGAGCGCAGGCTCTCCTTGAAGCGCTCGGTGCAGCCGACCGGGTCGACGATCAGATCGACCGGCTCGGCGAGCTGCGAGCGGAAGTCCTCGCCGATCGCCACCGAGTCGGCCCCGGCCTGACGGGCGATCGCCGCCTTCTCGTCGCTGGAGACGGCGCCGACGACCCGCGCGCCGAGCGCCTTCGCCACCTGCACCGTCGCCGTGCCGACCCCGCCCGCCGCGCCGTGGACTAGCACCGTCTCGCCCGCCTCGAGCCCGCCGCGGCGCTGGAGCGCCGCCAGCGCCGTCAGGTAGTTGAGCGGCAGGGCCGCGCCCTCCTCGTGGCTGAGCTCGTTCGGAAGCCGGAAGGTGGCTTCGGGCAGCGCCGCGAGCTGCTCGGCGTGTGCCCCGAGGCTCAGCGTCATGACACGGTCTCCGACCGCGAACGGGCTGTCCGCCGGGGCGCGGATCACGTCACCGGCGGCCTCCCATCCGAGCGTGAACGGAAGCTCCTGGCGCACCTGGTACTGCCCTCGGGTCATCAAGAGGTCGGGAAACGACACACCCGCGGCCCGGACCGCGATCACGAGCTCGGCGTCAGGCTCCGGAAGGTCGACCACCGAGACCGCGTCCGGCCCATCCTCCGTCGTCACCTGAAGGCCCCGCATCGCCTTACCCCCCCTGCGTCAGCGGCTGTGGTGCGTCGGCAGCCTCTCGTAGGCGCCGATGTCAGGGTGGTCATCGCGCTCTCTCCCGCGCTGGTCGCGCTTCGGAGCGGGCTTGGTCGCATGGTCGACTGCCGGGCTGTCCTTGCTCAGGGCGATCGTCTCGGTCGGGCCGCCGTTGTCGGCCAACGGGCCGAGGTCGGGGTGGTGGGTGACGCGGTTCTGCGGCGAGCCGGTGCAGCCCGTGTCGCGACCGACGACGCTCGACTGAGCACCCGCGAGGAAGCAGTCATCCATCGTGTTGGTCGTGTTTCGGTCGTGATTCAGCGCCACGATCGAGTTCGTCGCGTTGACCCCGCCGCCGCCCAGCCCGCCCCCGTTTCCGCCCGCCCCGCCTCCGAAGTCGGCGATGTTGCGGGCCACGGTCGCGTAGCTCAGGGCGATCGATCCCGCGTACACGTAGACGCCCCCGCCGCTGCCGTAGGCGCGGTTCTGGGCGATCGTCACGTTGGTCGCCGTCAGCTTCGAGCTCACGAAGTCCGAGACGGTGATCCCGCCTCCGCCCGCGTTGGTGCCCGCGCCCAGCTCGGTGTTGGCGCTGATCGTCGAGTCGCTGATCGCGGCCGTGTTGTGCCCGGAGTTCGCGCCGAGGTAGAAGCCGCCGCCGACGTAGCCCGAAGTGTTGGCGGCGATCGTGCTCTTCTCGACCACGAGCGTCCCGCCGAGCCACGCGACGCCGCCGCCGATGTTGTCGGCCCGGTTGTCGATCACCTCAACCCGGTGAAGCTTCGCTGTCCCGTAGACGCTGATCCCACCCCCACAGGTGCATTGGGCGTTTCCCAGCGTCTCGTTCTTGGTCACCTGGCTTCGCGACAGGATCAGGGTTCCGTCGTTGAGGATCCCGCCGCCGGCGGTGTCGTTGGCGGGCTGGTTGATCGCCACGTCGCCGTTCGTGATCGTCAGCTTCGACGCGGTCAGTTTGGCGCCCGGGAGGATCTGGATCACGCGATTGAGGCCGCCGGCATCGACCGTGGCGCGGCCCTCGCCCTTGACGTCGATCGCCACCTGGCTCGTGATGTCGTAGTCCCCCACGGCGTTGGCGTCGTCGGCGCCCGCCCGGAAGCGGATGTAGCGCTTGCCCGCGAACAGGTCGATCGTGTCAGCGCCCTGGCCGCTGGCGCAGCCGCCGTATGCCGCGTCGGTGTTGGCCGACTGGATCGCCTCACGCAGCGAGCAGGCGTTGCCGGTCCCGAACTGGTCTTGGGTCGTGTCGACCTTGATCGTCGCCCCGAAGGCGGGGCCCGCCCAGATGGCCATGGACGCGACCACGCCCGCTGTCACAGCCCCCTTCTTGAAGGACGACCCCACGCTTCCCACCTGGCCGGAGAGTGTACGCGGCCGCCCCCTGGCGATCGGTCCCCGGCTGCCGGGCCGTCGCCGCGCTAGCTTTGCGGGATGGCCTCTGAGTCGCCCCAGCGGACGGGTCCGAAGCGGGTGTTCGTCACCGGCGCACTGGGCCTGATCGGGCGGCGGCTCGCGAGCCACTTTCGCGAGGCCAGCTCCGAGGTCGCCGGGGTGGACCTCCGCGCCGACGCCGAGCTGGGTGTCGTCGCCGGCGACCTGACCGCCCCCGGAGCGTGGACGGACGCTGTCGAGGGCGCGGAGCTCGTCGTCCACACGGCCGCCCGGCTCGGGATGGAGAGCGACGCAGACGGCTTCTGGAGAGTCAACGTGGTCGGGACGCGAAACGCGCTCGATGCCGCCGCGCGGGCCGGGGCGCGGCGCTTCGTCCAGATCTCGTCGATCGTCGCCTTCGGGTTCGACATCCCCCCGAACGTCGACGAGCGCCACCCGGTGCGCCCGAACGGCGTCCCCTACGTGGACACGAAGGTCGCGAGCGAGCAGGTCGTTCTCCAGGCTCACGGCGCGGGCGAGCTCGCCTGCACGATCATCCGGCCGGGCGACGTGTACGGCCCGGGGTCGCACTTCTGGACCCTGACGCCGGTGCGGGAAATGGCGATGGGCCGGCTGATCCTGCCGGCCGGGGGCCGCGGGACGATGAGCCCCGTATACGTCGACGACCTCGTGGAGGGGATCGCACGCGCGGCGACCCACGAGGACGCGGTCGGCGAGGTGTTCACGCTGAGCGGAGGCCACGACGTCGAGGCGAGCGAGTTCTTCGGCCACTACGCGCGGATGCTGGGCAGGGAGCGGGTGCCGACCGCGCCGACCCCCGTGGTCGCCGCGCTGGCCGCGGCGATCGGCCACGTCCGCCGCCTGCGAGGCGCCGCCCCCGAGATCACTCCAGCCGCGGTCCGCTACCTGTCGCGCTCCGGGAGCTACTCGATCGAGAAGGCCCGGCGCATGCTCGGGTACCGGCCCGAGACCGGGCTCGACGAAGGCATGGCCCGTTGCGAGGAGTGGCTTCGCGCCGAGGGAGCGATCCCCGGATGAGGGAGGCCTTCGGGCCGCCGCTGAAGGCGGCAGCGGTCAGCGTCTTCGTCGCGGGCGTCGTTCTGCTCCTCGTCAACCCGCCCTCCCTCTCGGGGCTGTGGGGTCTGGTGGCGCTGCTGGTCGGCGCCGCCGCGATCATCCTGCTGACCGCATGGGCGACGGTGGCCTTGATCGGTCGCGAGATGCCCGAGCCCGAGTTTCGCCGGCTGGTCGATCGAAGCGAGGCGCTGGCGATGATGCCACCCGCCGACCGACCCCCCAGCGAGTTCGACGAGCTGGTCGCCGAAGCGCTCGACGACCTCCCACCGGACTTTCGCGAGCTGCTCCAGACGACGCCGGTGGTCGTCTCGAGCCGCGGGCACGAGCACCGCGCCTATGGCCTCTACATGGGCGGCACCGTCGCGCGCGACACCTACCCCGACCGGATCGTCATCTACCAGGACACCCTGGAGCGCGACTTCGGCCACGATCCGGAGCTGCTTCGCGCGCAGGTCGAGCGAACCGTCCGCCACGAGCTCGCCCACCACCTCGGGTGGGACGAGCGCGGCGTTCGCAACCTGGGCCTCTGAGCGGCGGGGCCGCTCGAGCGTCAGGAGGCATTGGCCCTCCTCGCCGCCATCGGTGAGCCGCTCCCACAAGTAGTCGACCTCGTCCTGGTCCTCGCAGGAGATCTGGAGCGAGATCGCCTCGTCGAACTGGAACTGGGGGCATGGCGAGTCCTCTCGGTCGGCGGAGCCTCTGCCGCATATGGATACCTGAACACCAGACCGGCGCGCGCAGCCGGATTCATCGCCGCGCCTCGACCAAACGGCTCAGGCTGCCGTGCGCTCCGGCTCGCGCGAGCGGGTGGGCGGCAGGATCGCGACCTCTCGAGCCAGGTCGTTGGCGCTCCGCCTCGGGACCAGGACGGCGAAGCCGAGCGCGCCCGCGAGGGCGATCAGGCACATCAGGAAGGAGAGGGTGAAGCCCGACGAGGCCGGGAGCCCGGAGGCGCCCAGGTTGCTCGCCAGCAGGGTCGCGGCGAGCTGGCCGCCGAACGCGCCACCGAGGGTTCGAGTCACCGCGTTCATCCCCGTTGCGACCCCGGTCTGCTCCTGGCGCACGTTCTGGACGATCAGGTTGGCCATGGCCGAGAACGAGAGGCCGATCCCGATCCCGAGCAGGCCCGCGGCCAGGTAGATCTCCCACTCCTGGCTTCGGCCGGTGACGAGCACGACGTAGCACGCGAGCGCGAACGCGGCGCCGCCGATCAATGACCCGCGCGAGCCGATCCGGCGCTCTAGCACCCCGGCCATCTGCCCGATCACGACGATCGCGATCGTGGTCGGGAGCAGGAAGAGGCCGGCCGTCGTCACCGAGGCGCCGAAGCCATAGCCGGTGCTCGTCGGCTCCTGGACCAGCTCGGGCAAGAGGACGAACGACGAGTACATCCCGACGCCGATCAGGAACGCCACCGTGTTGGTGGTCCAGACTCCCCGGATCGCCATCATTCGCATGTCGACGAGCGGCTCGCGCGATCGGAGCTCCTCGCGTACCCAGGCCGCGATGACCGCCGTTCCGAAGGCGAGCAGGCCGAGCGTTTTCGCAGAGGTCCAGCCCCAGGCGCTGGTCTCGGTGATCGCCAACAGCACACCCGACATGCCGAGCGTCATCAGCCCTGCGGCCCGGTAGTTGATCTCGGCCGGAGTCTTGACCGGCGACTCCGGGATGTAGCGCCGGGTCAGCAGAGCGGTCGCGACGATGATCGCCAGCGGGCACCAGAAGAGCCAGTGATAGGAGAGATTCTGCGTCACGACGCCTGCGAGCACGACGCCCGCGCCGCCGCCGATGCCGAGGAGCGAGGAGACAAGCCCGATCGCGCCCGGGACCCGCTCGTTCGGGAACTCGTCACGGATGATCGAGAAGGCCAGCGGGAAGATCCCGCCGCCGGCACCCTGGATCACGCGGCCGAGGATCATCAGCCAAAGCGACGAGGCGATCGCGGAGATCAGCGTCCCGAACGCGAGCGCGAGGAGGACGATCATCAACAGGCGCTCCTTGCCGTAGATGTCGCCGAGTCGGCCGATTATCGGCGTCGCCACCGAGGCGCTCAGCAGGTAGGCCGTCAAGACCCAGCCGACGGCGCTCTCCGACGTGTGGAGCGAGCTCTGGATCTGCGGCAGGGCGGGAACGACGAGGGACTGGAGGAGGGC
Source organism: Solirubrobacterales bacterium (assembly GCA_050697175.1). Taxonomy (GTDB): domain Bacteria; phylum Actinomycetota; class Thermoleophilia; order Solirubrobacterales; family 70-9; genus AC-56. The sequence goes on from JBOGZB010000207.1 coordinate 22,196, forward strand.
GTAGGAGATCCCGCCGAGCGACAGGACGGCGAGGATGATCCGGGGGCTCGGATTGGCTGCTCGAGAGACGATCGGATGACCCTAGCAGATCGTTGGTGAACACCGAGCATTGGCCGATGGTAACGTTCTGTGCATGGCAAAGGCATTGAGAGAGGGCGCGCCTCCCGGCATAGCCAGACAATGGCCGACCCTGCTGATGATCAAGCTGGGCAGGATCACGATGCACCGATTCACCGAGGCTCTGGAGCCGTTCGGCATTCGGCCTCGCCACGTGGCGGCCCTGATCGAGCTCCGCGACCGCGGCGAGCTCACTCAGCAGTCGCTCTGCGGACAGCTCCACCTCGACCCGACGAACCTGGTCGCGATCCTGAACGAGCTCGAGGACAGGGGATATGCGACCCGGCGCCGCGATCCCGAGGATCGCCGTCGCCATCTGGTCGAGGTGTCCCAGGAGGGGATCGCGGTGATCGAGGAGGTCTCGGCGGTCATGGACGGGGTGGAGGCCGAGCTCCTCGAGGGCCTCGAGTCCGGTGACCGCGAGCAGCTCGAAGGCCTTTTGACCTCGATCTGGGAGCGAAGCGGCGGGTATGAGGCCTGGTCCCGGGCAGAGGCCGCGGCGGACGACCAGGCCGCCTAACGCTCAGCCGGACGGCGGGTCGATGCGAAACACCGGGTGGTCGGGCGCGATCCTTCGAAGCTCCTCGTCAGCCGAATCCGGCCCGACCCCGCCGAAGAAGACGCCGACCTCCCACTTCCAGCGCTTCAGGTAGGCGCGAAGGATCGGGGGCTTCTCGTCATCCCCGACCTCGGTGGCGATGAAGCCCTCGGAGCGCCTGCCGACCAGCAGCCGTCCCTCGTTTCGGGCCCGGAGGTTTCGCACCCACTGGGTGTGGCCCCGCGGAGCGACCAGGTAGCGGGCGCCGTCGATGACCACGGGGTTGACGGGCGTTCGGCGGGGCTCGCCGCTGGTCCGTCCCCGGACCTCCAGCACCCGCGATCCGGCGACGCTCAAACCTGCCCGGGTCAGCGCTGCGACGGCGGGATTGAAGACGTGCGACTGGAACCAGCCGGGCCGTTGGAAGCGATCGGCGATGCCGCGATTCTGACACCGCCGCCGCGCGGGCAGGTGTCGTTTGAGGCGTTACCTGACGCTCACCCCCTCATCCCGGCCACGCGGCTCACTGCCGTGGGCCTAATAGCGGTGCTCCTTCGGCCGATCGCTCGAAGCTCGCTCTGGACGTACCGGTAGCCGGCCTCGGCTGCGCCGACGTCCCTGTCGCCGGTCGTCCCCGGGAATCGTTCCCGGATCGAGCTGGCGACCGATTCGAGCGTCACGCACCCGCTGAGCGCCGCGAACGCGCCGACCAGCGCGGCGTCCGGCAGGGGCATTCCGATCTGCTCTTGCGCGATCTCGCTCGCCGGAATGCTGATCCGCCGGTCGGGACGCAACCTGGCGACGCGCTCGCCGAGACCCAGCTCCTCGATGGTCCTGGGCGAGTTGACGAGCAGGTAGCCCCCGGGCTCGAGCGCCTCGCAGAGGTCGCGCAACTGGGGGATCTCCGGGTCTTGAACGATCAGGCCGTCGGGTGGCCCGATCGACTGCCGAGGCCGGATTGGCTGCCCTCCGATGCGGCAGAACGCCACCACGCGTGGACCCCCGGGCCCCGAGCGAAAGCTCGGGAACGCGAGCGCGTCGCGGCCCTCGACCAGCGCTGCGACCGAGAGGAGCTCCGCCGCGGTCATCACGGCTTGGCTGTCACGGCCGTCGAACCGAACCTGGAAGGAGCGGTCCGGGTCGCTCTTCACCGGATCCGGCTCCTGCTTGTCAGTGCGCCGCGCGATGGCGCGGGCCACGGTGCCGCCGAGCAGCAGCGCGACCCCCAATCCCACCAGGCCCACGATCCAGGCGGGGAACTCGGATCCGCCGTGACCACTGACCGTCGAGGGAGTTGCGGTGAGCCGGTGCGCCGGTGCGCCGGCGTGGTCCGGGGTCGAGGGCGAATTCGGGGCCTGCCGCGGCTTCGCCGACGGCCTGCCCGCTCGCTGTGGACTGGAGACGGACGTCCGATCGGATGTGGCCGCGAACCCCGCTAGCCGTGCGCTGGTGGCGGTCCCGATGATTCCGTCGATCGCCAGGCCCTCGCCGGCCTGGAAGCGCTCGACGGCGATCTGGGTCCGGGGGCCGAATCGACCGTCCAGCGGCCCCGGGTGCTCGCCCGCCCGGCGCAGTCGATGCTGGAGTCCACGCACTCGCGTCGAGCCGCCGGGCTTGGCGTAGCCGGCGCCGTCAGATACGACCACGGCCTGCTCGTTGAGGGCGCTCGATGTAGCCGGCCCCACTATCCCGTCGACCGCCAGGCCCTCGCCGGCCTGGAAGCGCTCGACGGCTTCTTGAGTCAGCGGTCCGTAGAGCCCGTCGATCGGCCCTGGGCGCTCGCCCGCCCGAATCAGTCCGTGCTGGACCGCGCGTACGCGCGCGGAGCCATGAGGGGTCGAGTACCCCGTGCCCGAGGCGATCAGGCGGGTATCGGCCTGGGTGCCCTGGGCGCCGCCCCTCGCCTGGGCGAGAGCCGGGGCGGCGAGCATCAGGACGATCCCGATGAGCGCCGCCAGCAATCCACGTATTCCGGTGAAGTCGTTTGTTCTTCGCATCGTCGTTTCTCCTTTTTCTCGAGCGAACGTGCTGCCGAAGCGCCAACGCGGCGCTCGGCGGACTACCTGGAGAGCCGGTGGGCTCTAGCCAGGTCGCTCGAGAAGGGCGATGCGGGCCGTCGACCGCCAGGCGGCCGGGGCCAGGGTGAGGCGCTCGAACATCAGGGCGGCGAGGCCCGCGAGCGCTAGCAAGATGGCGAGGAATGAGAGGGAGATACCTCCGGGGGCCGGGGAGCCGGCGCCCGACGCTCCGCCGGGGGCGGCGGGCGTGTCCGGAACTGTGGATCCGCCGTTCGCACCGGTGGCATGCGAGGCCTGCCCGGTGGCGGCGAAGCTGTGGGTCAGCGAGGCGGTCATGGCGCCGCCGGCGAGGGTGACGCCCCGATCGGGGGGTGATGCGAGGCCCGCCGGCGCGGTCGGCTCGCCGACCCGGGGGGCGTCGCCCTGGGCGGGGCCGGCGAGGCCCTCGGGGTCGGGGCCGGCGACGGGACCGCTCGAAGGTCCGACGGGCGCCGGCGCGGGGGGTTGGGTCGCGATGGGCGGGGTCGGGGCGGCGGCTCGAGGAACGTGGACCACCGGGGCGACGACGGGGGCGATCGGGTCATGGGGTCCGACGACCGGACCGACGATCGGATCGACCGTGCCGACGACGGGACCGACGATCGGGTCGGCGATCGGCCTGACCGTGCCGAGGATGGGGTCCGTGATCGGCGTGACGGGCCCGACGATCGGGTCGACCACGTGCCCGACTGGATCGGTCACCGACCCGACGATCGGGTTGACGATGCTGGCGACCGGGCCGGTCACCGGGTCTACCACGGGGTCCACCGTGTCGACGACCGGCCCGACTGGCCCGGTCAGCGAGCCGACCACCGGGTCGACCGGCTTGGTGACCGGATCGACGGCGCCGGTGACAGGCCCGACCACCGAGCTCACCGGCTTGGTGACCTGGCTGATCGGGCCACCCGGATTGGTCCCCCGGTCGACCGCACCGGTGACCGAGCTCACCGGCTTGGTGACCTGGTCGACCACCGAGCCGGTCGCGTGGGTGATCGGATCAGGGGTGGCGTCGGTCGGCGGCTTCGTGGGGGCAGGCGTCGCGTGAACGGGCGGCTTCGGCGCGATCGGCGGTGTCGAAGGTTTGGGTTGGTGGACCTGCGGGACCGCCGTGGGCTTCGGAGCCACCGACGCCGCGGGCGGCTTCGGAGCGTTCACCACGGGCGGGGTGGGCGGAGGCGGTGCGCTCGGAGCGGAGTTCGCCGGCGGGGTGGGGGAGCTCGGTGTGTGCACCTGCGGGACCGCCGCCCGGGCCGCTCCCGCCGCGGTGCTCACCGCAGCGCCCACGGTCCCGGTCGACACAGGGTTCGCCGGGGTCGCCTTGGCCGCGTTCGTCACCGTCCCAGTTGACGGGACCGCAGCCGAGGCGTTTGCGAAAGAGAGCGCGAACAGGGCGGCGCTCGCAGCGGCCACCGCGACGAACGGGCGGCGAATCAAGGGCTGATTGATCGAGTGTCGCAAGCTTGCTCTTCGGGCTGCGGATGCTCCCTGGAGGAGCGAACGCGGTTGAAAGACGGATACCCGCGCGAAAATAGTCCCTGGTCAAGGACCGTGCGCCGGTTCCTCCGGCCATCGTCGAAGCCGGCTCCGGGCGGGTTCCGCATACCCCCTGTAAGTGAGGGAAAACAGGCCCCCGTGGGGTCGCTCGCGGCTCGACCTAATCCCTACCTGGAACCTGTTAGCGGAGTCCTGGGGATCGGATCGAGCGGATGGCGACCGCTGGGGATCAGCTGTCGAAGCCCAGCCCGAGCCGGTCGAGGAGCCCAAGCCAAAGTCCGCGCCTTCCCTGACGTCGATCAGCGGCGGCCAGACGGTTGCGGGTCAGGGCGATGACCGCCCAGCGCAGGGGCTCGGGGGGAAACGGCCAGGGCCGGCGGCGGATGGCGTCGAGCTTTCCGGATTCGCTCTCGCGACCCTCGAGGAGGTCCAACGCAACGCCGGCCCCGAACCGGCTCGCGCAGACGCCGAGCCCGGTGTGCCCGACCGAGTAGGCGACCGCGCCGCGATGGGCGGTTCCATAGAAGGCGAAGAAGCGGCTGCAGGTGTCGATCGCTCCGCCCCACCGGTGCGTGAAGCGGAGACCTTCGAGCTGCGGGAAGACGGCGAAGAAGTGAGCCGCCAGCCGCGCGGAGCTTCGCTCGCTCTGCTCGAGGCCTGGCCGCTTGCCGCTGCCGTAGTGGTAGACGGCGTCGAAGCCCCCGAAGAGGATGCGGTCGTCCTGGGTCAGCCGGTAGTAGTGGAACTGGTTGGACGAGTCGGACAGGCCCTGGCGATTCGCCCAGCCGATCGAGGCGAGCTGCTCGCGCGTCAGGGGCTCGGTGACGAGGACGTAGTCGTAGACGGGAACGATCCGCCGCCTGATCGCGGGCACCAGGCCTCGGGTGGCGCCGCTCGCAAGCAGGGCCCGGCGTGCCTCGATCGCGCCCTCCCTGGTCTCCAGCCCGACCCCCGGCCCGCGCCGCGTGAGGCGCACCACCTCGGTCTGCTCGAAGACACGGATGCCCAGCTCCTGAGCCACCCGGCTAAGGCCCCACGAAAGGCGCGCCGGGTCGAGCATTCCGGCACCCGTCCGGTCGATCATCCCGCCCAGATAGAGCGGCGAAGCGACCTCGGCCCGGGTCGCCTCGGCGTCGAGGACGGCGACGTCGTGGCCGTAACGCGCGGCCGTCTCGGCCGCCTCTTCGAGCCAATCGACCTGATGCGGCTCGACCGCGGTGCTGAGTGCCGCCGAGAGCTCGAGGCCGCAATCGATCGACCCGGAGGAGATCAGGTCGCAGACGTCGGCGAAGTTCTCCTCGCCCAGGCGCTCCAAGGCCTCCATCTGGTCGGGAAATCGCGCCAGGCCGTTCTCCAGCCCGTGGGTGAGCGAGGACTCGAGCAGGCCGCCGTTTCTGCCGCTCGCCCCAGACGCGATCCGCTCACCCTCGACCACGATCACGCCCAGGCCGGGGTCGCGCTGCTTGGCGAGGACCGCTGCCCAGAGCCCGCTCAGGCCGGCGCCGACGATCGCCAGGTCGGCCTGCTCTGAGCCGACCAGCGGATCACACGGCTCCGGTCGCAGGGGGGAGTCGAGCCAGAAGGGCAGCCGAGCCGCGTCCTCCCAGCTCGATCGTGGAGCGCCCTTCGCCTCGGCCCGGTCCCAGACCGTCGCGCGCGTCACCCGACAGGCCGGTAAGGAGGCCTTGGACAGGGCCGCGCGTCGATCACCGGCACATGCTCCCACCCCGGGGCAAATGGCCCGACCGGCGGGCGCTCCGTGATCCCGGGGGGTGGGGAGCGGGCGCAGCGCGGCTCGGGCGAGCCGTACGCGTGGAAACGCCATACTGCGCGCCGATGCCGGAGGAGAACCTGGATCTGATCAGGGCCGGATTCGCCGCGCACAATCGCGGAGATCTCGACGCCCTGGTCGAGCTCTACGACCCCGACGTCGTGTTCGAGACGCTCCTCCTCGGGACCCACCGCGGCAACGAGGCGATCCGCCTGATCTTCGAGGAGAACCAGAAGACCCTGTCCGGGTACGACGTCGAGCCCGTCGAGCTGATCGAGGCCGGGGACCAGGTCGTCGCCGTGGCGCGAGTCACCGGAGTGGGGCCCGTGAGCCAGATGTCGATGGATGGGGGCACGTTCGCCTTCCTGTTCACGGTCAAGGACGGTCGGATCGTGCGAGAGCAGGCCTTCCGAAACCGGGACGAGGCAATGGAAGCCGCCGGTCTGCGGGGCTGACGCGACCGAACGGGTCGGGATGACGTGCCGCAATGGCGAAGCAGGCGCAGCCGCCGATCTGACGCTGATCGGCCGTTCTGTAAAAGCTATTACTCCTGGCTTGAACCTGGCCGAACCCTTTGCTTGCGTGTGTCTTGTCCAACGGGGGGGCGCCATCAGACGTGCGCGCCCAAAAGGAGACCGAAATGCTCAGCAGGAGACCACTCGTCGTTGCCTTGGCTCTCGCGGCGGCCGGAGCACTGGTCGTGGCGGGAATCGCAATGGCGGCGATCAACTCGACGGCGACGTTCAAGTTCAGCCCGAACAAGGTGTCGAAGACGACGCCGAAGGCGGGCAAGCTGAACGTCCACACGCACACCAACTACAGCGACGTGAACAGCCAATACACCGATCGCGCGCAGCTGTACTTCGACAGCGACGTCGTGGTCAACCCGAACGCGCTCGGCAAGTGCAACAAGACGTCGATCTCCGGCACCAAGACGATGAAGCAGGCGATGACCGCCTGCGGAAGCAAGCTGATCGGCACGGGCACCGCGTTGGCTGCGGCCGGCGCGAACACCGTTCACGCCTGCGTCCTGGCGTTCAACGGCTCGGGCACCGGTGGCCACGTGCTGCTGTTCACTCGCGCCAACGTGGCGCCGCCGTTCACGATCAACTGCGCCAACCCGAAGACCAACACCGCCGGGAACACCAACGTGCTCCTGGACGGCGCGCTGAAGCCGGCCAACAAGCCCGGCTATGGCAAGTTGCTGGACTTCCAGGGCATCCACGCCGCATCGGCTCTGCCGCTGACCGACTTCAATGTCACGGTCGGCAAGGGAGCGCCCGGAGCGACCAATGCGACGAACTACGTCAAGGCCAAGTGCAGCCACGCCAACAAGACGTGGAAGATGCAGACCAAGTTCACGTACAGCGCTGGGACGCAGACCAAGAACGCAACCCAGAAGTGCACGGTCGGCTGAGCGGAAGGATTTCAGCGCTGTAGTCAGCCGGACAAGGCAATCGCGGATTATGTGCTCCTCCTAGCACGTACTCTCTCCCGCGTTGCAGGATGAATGAGGGGTGGCCACGTGGCCGCCCCTCATCGCTTTCTCTTCCCCCTTCGACGGTTGCCTGCCCGGGCGGACCCTGGAAAGCGAGCTCGTCGCACACGGGTGGGCTCGTGCCCGCGCCTGATCCGAGCTCCGCGGCCAGAGGCGGGTCAGCGTAGGGGACACTATGGTGGTCGCGTGGCATCGGTGGTGGGAGTGCTGGTTGAGGACGTTGACCTCGCAGAGGGGCTGTCCGGGTCGCAGCTGCGCGAGGCTCAGCGTGCCTGCGTGGCAAGGACGGTCCGCGCGCCTCGCGGGACCTGGCGTCGTGCAACGGACCTCAGCGAACTGGAGCAGGGCTTCGGACTGCTGGTGCTGAGCGGCGTGCTGAGTCGCCGCGTGGGTCGTGACGGCCGATTTGGGGCCGAGTTGCTCGGACCGGGCGACCTTCTTCGTCCCTGGGACGATCCCGGCGTTCACGCGACTATGGCCTTCACCGCCGACTGGGTTGTCATCAAGCCCGCTCGATTCGCGGTCCTGGACATGCAGTTCGCGGCCCGTGCGGCGCGATATCCCGAGCTGGCGGTGCGGCTGATTCAGCGGGCCGTGCTCCGCTCGCGGCGGCTGGCCACGACCGTCGCGATCGTTCAGGAGCCGAAGATCGAAACGCGTGTCCACATGCTGTTATGGGAGCTTGCAGAGCGATGGGGAAGGGTTGGCGCCGAAGGCGTTACGCTGTCGCTGCCCATGACCCATGCGCTCGTTGCTGACATGGCTGCTGCCAGCCGGCCGGCCGTTAGCGCGGGAATCTCCTCGTTGCGTAAGCGTGGCCGCCTGCGTCGCGACCGGGACGACTGGATCCTTCTCCAGGGACCGCCGGCGGGCCCGCGCTAGCCTCGGATCAAATCGGCGGGCGGCCATGTGGCCAGCCGGGGACGAGACTAGGGCGTTCACACGTGACTGTCATAGCTATGACAGTGGCTCTTGGCTCAGTCGGTGAAGGTGGCTGATCCTTCATACGGGCCCTTGGCGTGGCGGCATCGCTGCCACGCGTGCCTGCAGCGTTCAGTTTCACATGACCTACTTGGAGACACAAGGCGGCGGCCCGATGATCACCCATCAGAGCGGGGATGCCCGGGCGGGAATTGGTGCCGTGTCACTGCCGATCTCGGTGGTGATCCCGGTTCACAACCGGGCCCGCCTGCTGGAGCAGGCCCTCAAGAGCGTTGAGGCGCAAAGGCCGCGGGGCCCCGCTCAGGTGATCGTTGTTGACGACGCTTCCAGCGACGGCAGTCGCGAGGTCGCTGAGAGGTGGGGGGCTGACGTGATCGTCCACCCCCACAACCGCGGTGCCCCGGCTGCATATCAAACCGGCCTGGAGGCAGTCCGCGAGCAGTGGGTCGCTCTGCTGGATTCCGACGACGAATGGCTTCCCCATCATCTCGACGCCCTGTGGGCGCTGGCGCCGGGGAACGTGTTGGTGGCCTGCTCGTGCCTTGAAGTTGGAGTCGACGGTGATGGGTACGGCTATCACGGCCTGATCGGCGATCGACCGGTGATGCTCGACTCGCCCGCCGGGATCCTTTACCCGGAAAACCCGATTCCTTCCAGCGGAGCGATGTTCAGCCGCGATGCGGCCCTGGCAGTCGGCGGTTTTCGGGAGATGCTTTGCGAGGATCTGGACCTCTGGTGCCGCCTCATGGCCAGGGGACCGGCAACGCTGTCACCGCACGTCGGGATCCTCTACCGGACGCATGCCGGCCAGATCTCCGCGGATTGGGCGGCGATGCACGCCGCCCACCTCGGGATTATCAGGGAGCTCGCGCGCGGATCGAGGGGATCGCACGGCGACCTGTTCGAGCGGCGCTCGGGGGTGAGCGCATGGGATCGCTTTCGGGTCAGGCGGAGAGCACGTAACCCGGGCGCCCGCCGCGATCTCGTCGCGGAGCTGCTTCGGCACCCGCGGCGGGCGTTGGGAGTGATCGATGTACTGGGTCATAGACTCGCGACCAGCCGACGCGCCAGTCACCTGGTGCGCGAGGGGCCGCTCTCGTCGCCCCCGCGATCGCCCCGATAACCCGCGGGGTGGTGGCTCACGGGCCCTTCGACCCTCCTTTGAGCCGGCGAACGATCTAGGGCAATTCGAGTCCCGACGCCGACCGCCCTAGGCTGGATGCCCGACAGGATTCGAACCCGTGACGGGTGCTAGGTTCGGGGACATGCGCGCCGGACTCGAGCATGCGACGGTTCGAAAGTGCGCCTCGGCAGCAGTGCTCGCGATCGTCGTTTTGCTCTTCGCGGCCGCGCCCGCGCTCGCCAAGACCTTCGTGCCCACGCGGCACGACGACCCGATCCCCGACAGTTGCAAGCCTCATGACTGCTCGCTGCGGGAGGCGATCACGGCGGCGAACAACCGCGTCGGGCCCGACGTCGTGCGCGTCCCAAGGGGCCACTACAAGCTCGCCCTTCCCGACACGGGCAACGACGACAACTCCGACGGAGACCTCGACGTCCTCGACGAGGTGACGATCACCGGTGCCGGCACGCACAAGACGATCATCGACGGACAGCACGTGAGCGGCGTGTTCGCGTTCCTGACCTTCAGCCCTCATTCGATGAGCCGTCTGACGGTCAAGGGCGGTTTGAATCCGGCGGGCTCAGGCGGAGCGATAGCCGTGGGCCCGTCTCGACTGACCCTGAGCAGGCTGAGGATCACGGGCAACAGCGCGCAGTACGGCGGCGGAATCTCCGGCGTCGCCTCGCCGCTGATCCTCAAGAACTCCACCCTCGACCACAACACGGCCTCGCTCGCCGGGGGCGGCGCCGATCTCGCCCCGGGCGCCGTCGCGATACCGAGGGCGGTGATCAAGAACACCACGTTCACGGAGGACCGCGCCAGCGAGGGCGGGGCCGTCGTGAACGATGGAACCTCCCGCTTCGGGGGCTTCGACGACAAGCCCGCCAAGCTCACGATGGAGAACTCCACCGTCGAGGGGAGCAGTGCGAGCGGAAACGGGGGCGGGATCGCGACCGTGGCGGGCTCGACGACTTCGATCGGAAACACGAGCGTCGCCTTCAACATTTCCGACTCCGATGCCTCCGGAGGCGGGAACGGCGGTGGGATCTTCCAATCCGCGGCCACCTTCAAGGTGGAGAACTCGATCGTCGCCGGGAACTTCGCGGGTCCGACCGGGATGGACGACCAGTGCTCCGGAGCGTTTGACGGAGAGCGCAACGCATTGACGACGCCGACGGGCTGTGCCAGCTTCCGGTCCCCGGCGAACGCGGTTGTCAAGAACCTCCGCCTGGGTCACTTCGGCTCGCACGGCGGCCCCACGCAGACGCTCTCCCTGAAGCGCGGCAGCGCCGCCCTCGGCCTGGCTCGCGACTGCCCTTCGAAGGACCAGCGCGGAGTGAGGCGCAAGCACAGTCGCTGCGACGCAGGTGCCTTCGAGCGGCCTTAGCGCGGTCGGCATAGGGCACGGGAGACTCTTCTTCTCGGCCGTGACGCCCGGTCCGGGGGCGATGTCGCGGGAGAACGGCGTACCGCGTCTTCTCGGCCATCTTCTTGACGACCTGCGTCCTTGCGAAATATGATGGCGGCGCGGGGAGGGAACCTCTCACAGGAGGCAGTCCATTGCGCAAGTTCATTGGGGCCGTTGCCCTCGCCGCGCTGGTCGCTGGCCTGACCGCGATCCCGGCCTCGGCAACGTTCGATACCCAGTTCAGCGTGATCGCAAAGCAGACGTCGACTCACAATGTGGGCCGGAACGAGGTTCGGTTTCAGCAAAAGCTCCTGGATCCGAGAAACCGAGACGACAAGGTCGGGCAGGACTGGGTTCACTGCAAGTACAAGCCCAACATCAAGAAGCTGCGCTGCCGTGCCGTCGCTCACCTGAACGGTGAGATCGGTGGATTCGGCAACATCAGGGTCAGTGGCGACATCCGGCCTCCGCACGGAAACCGCCGGCTGAACGTGGTCGGCGGCACCCATGATTTCAACGGGGTCGCCGGCAAGCTTCTGGTCCACAGCCTGCATCAGAAGAACACCAACAGGCTCCAGTTCGTGCTGACGCGCTAGCGCACAGGCTGGAAGCTGAACATCCACACCGGGCGGGGCGATCCCGCCCGGTGTCTTCTCAAGCGTGTCCACCCCGCGGCTGTTGCCGCGGGGTGGACACTTCAATGGCCGCTCCGACTAGGAGCTCGGCGAGGCTGAAAGCAGCTTGCCGAACAGGCCGTGCGACTCGCCGGCCGGCCCCGCGGTGAACAGGAGGCTCTTAGGCGTTCCGATCACGCCGTTGCCGAACTTCAGCGCCCACAGCCCCGGGATTCGGACCCGCTGTCCGTGTGCCCAAAGGGCGCCCAGGCGCTTGCCCGTGGCCGGGTCGTAGGCGTTGATTTGCCCGTTCCCGAAGTTGCCGACCAGCAGCGCGCCGCTGGCTGGGCCGAAGCCCTGGGGCGCCTTCGCGATTCCCCAGGGCGAGTTGAGCGCCCCGTGCTGGGCGAGCCGCTTCAGCAGATGTCCGGCGGTGTCGTAGACGTCGACGAAGCCGTTGCCCGGGCCCCGTACGTCGTCCTCGGCGTCCGCATCCTGCTTCGCGTAGGTGACCACCAGGTTGCCGTTCACGGTCTCGATCCCGAACGGTGCGAAGCCATTGGGGATCGCCGGATCCTTGAAGGCGCCTGGCCGGTTGACTCGCATGAAGCCCGAGTCCCACACGTCAACCCTGTCGTTGTGGAAGTCGGTCGCGTAGATCTGGGGGCCGGTCGCCGTATTGGCGATCGCGAGCCCCTTGAAGATCGCTCCAGGGACCCGCACCGCGGTTTGCGCCTGGGTCGAAAGGGGCGGTGGGGGGACGGCCTGGCTCCAGCCGGTGATCCTGCCGGCCTCCGAGGAGAACAGGAAGGATGCCGGGCCAGAGCTCGAGCGCGAGTGGACAACGAACCCGTTGGAGCCGTTGAACACCATGCCGGTCGGTGCTCCCCCCGGGATTGAGACGGTCAGGGGGAGCT
>JBOGZB010000208.1:0-2341 GCA_050697175.1 Solirubrobacterales bacterium
GGCCGGGGTCGAGGGCTGGATGACCGACGGCGAGGTGCCGACCGCGCAGGTGGCCCGCGTCTGGGTCTCGCCGGAGCGGGCTCGATGGCTGCGCGAGGAGCGGACGGTGGTCGAGGAGCTCGCCGACGGAGCGGTGGTGGTCGAGCTCCCCTACGGATCCACCGAATGGCTGGTCCGAGAGATCCTCAAGGGAGTGGGCGACCTCGTGGCGCTCGAGCCCGAGGATGCGCGAAAGGCCGTCCTCGACGCCGTGAGCGGCCCGTAGTCGGACCGGACGGTCCGAGCGGCGACGACCTTGGCGACCGCCGACTCCCCATCGGGCCACCCCGAGATCCTCAGGATCGTCGCGCCGAATCCGGGGCCGATGACGCTCGAGGGGACGAACACCTACGTGGTGGGATCCGACCCTGCTCACGTGATCGACCCCGGTCCCGCCGATCCCGCCCATCTGCTGGCCGTGCGACGGGCCACCGAGGAGCGCGGGGGCATCGCCGGAGTCCTGCTCACTCACTCGCACGCCGATCATTCGGCGGGTGTCTCCGAGCTCGGGGCGCCGCTTCTGTTCGGCGACGTGAGCGCCGCCGACGAGGGCTCGGGCGAGTCGGCCCGCGGAGGCGTCCCTCCGCGCCCCACCTCCGCGTCGCGGGTCGGCCCCTTCGAGGTCCTGGCGACCCCCGGCCACGCGGCCGACCACGTCTGCTTTCTATACGGCGAGGTCGGGTTCTGCGGTGACTTGATCCTCGGTCGGGGCTCGACCTTCGTCCCCCCCGACGGCGGCTCGCTGATCGCCTACCTCGACTCGCTCGAGCGGCTCGGGGCCGCGGACCTCGAGCTCCTCTGCCCGGGTCACGGGCCCTACGTGACCGACCCCGCGGCCAGGGTCGCCGAATACCGCGACCATCGCCTGATGCGCGAGGAGCGGCTGGTCGCCGCCCTTGACGACGGGGTCCGATCGCGCGAGCGCCTGCTCGCTCTGGCCTGGGCCGACGTGCCGCCCGAGTTCCGGGCGGCGGCGGCCCTGGTCATGGAGGCGCACCTTCAAAAGCTCGCGGCCGAGGGTCGCTTGCCGGACGACCTGTCGCTCTAGAGTGGCGGCATGCTGAGTGCAGGGCCGGTAAAGCGCCTCGCGGCGTTCGGCGGCGCCCTTTCGGCGCTCGGGGCCGGCGCCGCCGCGACGCTCGTGTGGCAGCTCGTCCGCAGACCACTGCCGCGGACCTCTGGAACGTTGCGTCTCGCGGGCCTCGAGGGGCCGGTCGAGATTCGGCGTGACCGGTGGGGCGTTCCTCACATTCGTGCCCGGTCGAGGCACGACCTCTGGTTCGGCGAGGGCCTCTGCCACGGACAGGACCGACTCTGGCAGCTCGACCTCTACCGTCGAATCGGGTCGGGGTGCCTGGCCGAGATCGCCGGCTCCGCCGGTCTCGAGACGGACCGCTTCATGCGCACCCTGGGCCTGCGACGTTCGGCGTTGAGCGAGGCCGAGGCTCTGGCGCCCGCCTTGCGCTCCGAGCTCGAGGCGCTCTCGGCGGGCATCAACGCCGCCGCCGCGGACCGAGCCCTTCCGGTCGAGTTCCAGCTCCTGCGCCAGGAGTTCGAGCCCTTCACGCCGGCCGACTCGCTGACCCTCACGAAGCTCCTCTCGTTCGGCCTCTCGACCAACTGGGAGCGCGAGCTCCTGCGAGCCGAGATGGCCCGCGAGCTCGGGACGGATCTGGCGAGGCGCCTCGACCCGGCATATCCGCGTGGCAACCCGGTGGTTCTGGAGCCCGGCGTCGCCTGGGACGGGGACGGGCTGAACCTGGCGGAGCAGCTCGCGAAGGTCCGGGAGTCGATCGGGCTGACGGCCGAGGCGACTGGCTCCAACAACTGGGCGGTCGGTGCCTCGCGATCCGAGACCGGGTCGCCGCTCCTGGCGGGCGACCCCCATCTGCCGCCCGGGATGCCCGGGATCGTCTACCAGGTCGGGCTGTACCTGGGCGACCGGCACTGCCGCGGGGCGTCGCTCGCCGGGCTGCCCGGAGTGATGATGGGCCAGAACGACGACGTCGCCTGGTCGTTCACCAACGCGATGGCCGACGTCATGGACCTGTTCGTCGAGCGGATCGAAGGGGACAGCTACGAGTTCGAGGGTGAGCGCATTCCGCTCGCGGTGACCGAGGAGGAGATCGTCATCAGGGGACGCTCGGAGCCCGAGCGCCTCGTGGTCCGCGAGACCCGACACGGCCCGATCGTCAACGAGGCGCTCGGCGCCGACGCAGCCGAGCCGCTGGCGCTGAGCTGGCTCGCCCTGGAGGAGAAGACCGCCTTCGCCGGCATGTTCGAGCTGCTCGAGATCGGCTCT
>JBOGZB010000209.1:0-2375 GCA_050697175.1 Solirubrobacterales bacterium
GCCGTAGAACGGTCCCACCCGCAGGTCGGTCAGCGGCTGCTTGACCCGGGACTTGAGCTCGTCCAGGCCGATGTTCTCGACCAGCAGCCACAGGAAGTTCTTGTTGGTCAGGCCCTTGTCGTAGCGCAGGCCCTCGTCGGACAGGTTCGCGTTGACGTGTTCGCGATATTCGGTGTTGGCGTCGAGGCGCTGCTGGCACTCGGATTGGGCGCCCTGGCAGGTCGAGCAGATGTTCATCATCAGCTCGCCGTCCGTCCGCTGGGCGAGGGCGAACGTGCGCGCGTTAAGGGTGTCGGCCAGCTCCTGGTTGTGCTCGGCGATCACGCCGGCGCCGCAGCAGTTCGCCCGGTCGAGGGTGACCAGCTCGATCCCGAGGCGGTCGGCGACCAGCTCCATCGAGCCGTGGAGCTCGGGGGTGAAGCCCCGCGAGACGCAGCCCGGCCAGTAGGCGAGCTTCATGGCGCTCACGCGTCGCTCCGCTCGTCGGGCTCGGGCTCGACGCTCGCCTCGGGCGTCGGCGCGTCCACGACGTCTTCCTCGGCCTCGAGCTCCTCCTCGCCCGTGATGTAGAGGTTGAGCTCGGTGCGGTGCTCCTCGGCGTGCTCGTAGATCCGCTTGACGTGGTCCTGCGAGTCGCCGGGAAGCTTCTCGTGGACGCCCGGGATCAGCTTCGACAGCGAGCGCATCTTGCCGGTCCTTATCCCGCGGACGGCCGTGGGAAGCGATCCGGCCAGCCCCTTGATCGCGCCCGAGCTCGGGACCAGCTTGCCCTTCACGCCCTGCGCGTATGACTCCTGGAGGAGCAGCGACTCGTCGAGGGTCCCCTTCTTTTCGATGATCTTCGCGAACGCGGTCTCGTGGCGGCGGCCGTTGTTGACGTCATCGATCTCGTGGTCGTGGCCCGCAAGGCGCCGAAGGCGCATGATCTGGTCCATCGGGGCGACTCCCTTGGGGCAGGCGTCGATGCACGAGAAGCAGTGTGTGCAGTCGTAGATCCCGTGCGGGTCCTGGGCGAGGTCGTAGAGGCGCTCCTTGGTCTCGCCGTCGCGCGGGTCGCCCACGAAGCGGTAGGCCTTGGCGAGTGCGGCGGGCCCCACGAAGTCGGGGTCGACCTCCATCGATAGGCACGACGAGACGCAGGCGCCACACTGGATGCAGGCCATCGACTGGGTGATGTCGATCATCGACTCGGGAGGCACGACGTACTCGCGCTCCGGCGGATCCCCCTCCGGAAGGAGCCACGGCGTCACCCGGCGGATCTTTGACCAGTGGCCCACCTCCTGGTCGATCACCAGGTCCTTGATCACCGGCATGTTCGCCATCGGCTCGACCTCAATTGGGCGCGCCGCCTCCTCGGCTCCGCTTCCGGGGGCGGCGCGGTCCCCGTTGGCATGGTTTCTCCGGTTCGCGTCCTCGTGAGCGTGGGCGATCTGCGTCTTGCAGCCGAGCGTCGAGCGGCCGTTGATCTTCATCCCGCACGAGCCGCAGATGGCGGCCCTGCAGGAGCAGCGCACGACCAGGGACCCGTCCTGACGGTCCCGAACCTGGAGCAACCCGTCGAGCACCGAGAGGTCGGGATCGAGGTCGACCTTGAACTCCTGCCAGTACGCGCCCTCACCCGACTCGGGTTGGTAGCGGCGGACCTTGAGGGTGTACTCAGGCATCTGCTCGCACCCTAGTAGGTCCGCTCCATCGGCTGCCATTGGGTGATCGTCACCGGCGAGTAGCTGACCTCGGGGCCGTCGGAGTTTCGGGTCAGGTCGACGTGCTTCAGCCACTCCTCGTCGTTTCGCTCCGGGAAGTCCGTTCGGTACTGAGCACCACGGCTCTCGGTTCGATGCAGGGCGGCGACGCAGCTGCACTCGGCGCAGTCGAGCATGAAGCCGAGCTCGATCGCCCCGAGCACGTCCTGGTTGAAGACGGCTCCGAGGTCGTCGATGTAGGCGCTCTGCGCCTCCTCTTGGAGGCGCCTGACGGTGTCCAGCGCGGTCTGGATCCCCTCGGTGTCGCGGAACACGGCCACGTGCCGGTTCATCGTCTCCCCGAGTTCCTTGCGGACCTCGGAGGCCCGCCGGCCGCTGCCGCGATCGCGGCCGAGGAGCTCGGCGATTCGGCTCTCTTCGTCGGCGAGCGCCGCCTTGGACGGTGCGGGGGACTCGACCTGCTTGGCGCGGTTGGCGGAGTGCTGTCCGGAGCGGCGGCCGAAGATCAGCGTGTCGAGCAGCGAGTTGGCGCCGAGGCGGTTGCCGCCGTGGACCGAGACGCAGGCGACCTCCCCGGCGGCGTAGAGCCCGGGGATCGAGGTAGCTCCGTTGACGTCGGTCTTCACGCCGCCCATCGTGTAGTGGTTGCCGGGCTTGATGTGGATCGGCTCG